>DXGG01000158.1 GCA_019114015.1 Candidatus Onthomorpha intestinigallinarum
TTTGGTGGTTATAGAGCAGGTGAACACCTCTTACCATTCCGAACAGAGAAGTTAAGCCCTGCCTCGCCGATGATACTGCTACGGTGGGAAAGTAGGTCGCTGCCAGATTGAATAGAGAAGAGCTCCGCTAAATTGCGGGGCTCTTTGGTTTGTAAAAGCAATATTGCGATGGGGAAAAGTTTTAAGGTAAGTAAAGTCGAGTTGTTGATAGCCATAGTTTTCATAATTGCAGGTGGGATTTGTGAGTTTTTTATGGAAGATCTTTGGCACTTGGGAATCTTGCTATCCGCAGTTGGTTATGGAGGTATTGTAGAAATTCTTGTTAAGAGATATTACTATAACAAAGAGTAGAAACGGAAGCAATATATTGTCTGTCCTGAAAAAAAAGTCAACGCATTACGGAAAAAGTAAAAAGAAAGCATGACAAGAATAAAACCGCCGCTACATTTAGTAAGTCTGCCACATAGGGATGAAAAGTCCTGATGTAAATTTAGTAAATCGGCATCTTACACCCCAAAAAGTCTAATTTTTTGCATGTTCACCTCAAGAATTGAAACTTTTATCATAGGAATTTTTAATTTTTTACTCCTGACTTTTTATTTTCCAAACTGTCTGAGGAAGGAACCATGCAATGATATTGCGAACCATATATCGTTGAAGATATTGCCATTGTCCATCGCAGGATTTAATTGGTAATTATGATGTTTATTGGGAGAGGTAAAACAGCAAAAAAATAAATAATCTGCGGAATAGCTTGGTTCGTTTTGTTATTAGTGTTTTTTTGAGGGTCAATTAGGCGACAAGTTGATTCTAAATATTCTTTCCAGAATAAAATTCAGTTATGGGAGGAATCTCTTTGTTCTCTACTTTCTTTAGACATTCCTCCATTTCTTCTTGATTCAAAATAAATCTACTACATGTTTTAGCCCGTGCATTATCATGTTTTTCATTATTTGATATACCGAGACATTTGTATAAACGACAAATCTTGTCTCCATCATTATTCTCCACAATATTTTTGCACATCAAGCAATTTCTTATTCCAAACTTCAGAAATCCCATCCATTTTGCAATTTCATGAATACCAAATGCAACAGGAGTATGAAAGTATATCTCGTACAATGAATTTGGTTTTGTTTTCCGAACCTCGTTACACAAGCTACAATCCTGTCTGCAACTAAATTTCCCGGATGGAAATAAAATATATCTGGAGAACTCAATCTCAGAATTACAGTTTGTGTAATTATAATCTTTATTTATAAATCCCCAAAAAGATACCTTTAGGGATTGATTGTCGTTTCCTGCTTTATCATCTTGTTTTAGGCTTTCAATCAGGCCATTTTTGATTATTTCGTCAATATCATTCTCGCTTTCAATCTTTGCTTCAATAATCTTCTCGCCACTGTGTAGTTTTGCGTCTTCACTTGCATGTGTTACAAATATTTCCAGATAAACGGGCTTTCTATCTGGATGTGTTGAAGATGAAAACTTAAGATCAGACCTCCTTCTTGTTGTATCGTAGGGGACTTCCTGTTCACATGTATCATAGAATTCGCTTAGGTCAAATCGACGTGTTGTTTTTTGAATACAATCACCATATCCGTATCTAAAGTACTGACATTTATCAAACAACTTACAGTATGAGGTATATTCAAACGAAAAGGTTATTGATTTTGGCCCATAAAAGGCTTTTTGTATTTTCTCTTTTGCCAGAAGGTGAATGGAAGTTTCGCATGCGTTTGGGCAATCAACTCCAGATTGATGCGCAAAATGGTGCATTCGTTTACTTCCCTCATTCCTTGCTTGCAATGGTTGCTTGCAAGCCGGACATATACATCCACATCCATTGCCGTTGGGGACATCGTCTATGTGTTTGAGATTGCCCTCTTTATCAAGTGCATATGTTAGTATCTCTGAAATCATGATTAAAGTTCAAATGTTCGTCAGACACTATGTTTATTCATAGTACAAAAACAAATAGTGAATATTTGGATGCTATGTTATTGCATTCTTCTTGCAAGTTGGATTATTTAAAACCAATCAATTAATTCTCGCCAACAATTTGTTTACAAACACTCTGATAAGTCTTGTATTCTTCATAATTATAAGAAGCAACAATTTGGTTCATATTTTTGTCAAACAAGTAAATCTTTTCGCCGAAAAGTGTATTTCCAGCATTATTATCTGCACGATAACGGTGCTGAACCTTATAACCAATAAACATCCGTTCTTTATCCATCATTTTCTTGAGTTCTTCGCCAAGTTTCTTTGCTTTTGAAATTGCCTCCGTTCTGTTTTGTGTATTCTCGTCATATTCATCTTTTGCTTCCTGATATTCGTTCCTCGAAAATGCACTTCCCATGTTATCCCATAAGGACATTGAGGATTTTGCTTCCTTTATATTATTGTCATATTCCTCAATAGATGTTGCCAAGTCTAGCAATTGCATTGTCTTGTCGACAAATACAGGATCGTCAAAAGGTGTAAATGCGCTATCTACCTTTGTTTCTACAGGATCGTATGACTCGGGAACATACAATACCTTCTTGAGATCTTCCTCAATCAATTTATTCGCCTTGTCTTCAGGAGATCTACTACATGAAATGCAAAATGCGACAAGAATAACTGCCAATAATACTCTTTTCATATTTCTATAGGTTTTTGTTTATCAAAAAGCGTAATACTATCTGTTTTTAATAAATGCAAATATACAATTTTCATCTTGAATGCACAGAAAGAAAAAACAAAAATTTATGTTTGGGAGTGCAGTTTTTATACTTTTGAATTTATAATTGATATTTCATTATTTATATAACAGCTTATTGGCTATTTATGGTTTTCACCGCTTTCCGTGTGTTCTCTAATTAAAACGTAAATGTCATGCCGACAGAAGGCATTATAGGCAATTGGTCAACGCGTTCGGATGTAATTCTGTTGTAGTAAAACAGATTGTTCCTGTTATACAGATTCGTTACACTCAAATCCAGCTCCAGTATGGAATGCTTGCCTATCTCGAAACGTTTTTTTACCGAGATGTCAAACCTGTGATAATCCGGCAGACGTTTGGAGTTGAGATCCCCGTATATGGTGACCAATTCACCGTTGGCATTTATGTAGTCGGTATTTATTCCGTCCGAGAAGTCAACGGACTCTATCATGGATGCAGTAGGTGTGTAAGGAAATCCGCTGCCGTAATTCCATCGCAGACTTATCTCAAGGCTTCTGTCCTTTAGCATCTGATAGTTGACAAGTATGTTCAGGTTGTGGCGTCGATCGTAGTGCGGGTAATAAGTCTGTTTCTCGTTCGTTCTCTCCACCCAACCCAAAGAATATATTGTCCAAATGTAAAGACGTCCGTTGTCGTACTTCAGTGACAGGTCGCCTCCGTAAGCACGTCCCTCCTCTATGATGTATTCCTTTTTGAGATAGTCGTCCTTGTCCGTATGGTCCGCATCATCGGCATACAACTTGTCTTTGTTTATGCCCGTAAGGTTACTCATCGTCTTGTAGTATCCTTCAACGTTAAGACTCATGTTTTTCAATATGTCGTACTCCATCCCGAAAATAAGATGATTGGATTTCTGTACGTAGGATGTTATTTCCTCTCCCTTGAAATGCGACACTATGTTAAGATCCGGACTGACGGTGAGATATCCCGAAAAAAGATTCACTATGTCTCTATCGCTTTTGGTGTCGATGAAAGCCTGCGAATACATGCCGGCCGCGGCCTTCAGTCTGAAGTTGTCCGTTATGTTGAACTTGAAAGCAAAACGCGGTTCGAGCAATACATCGCCGAGAGAGGCGTAATAGGACATCCTTACACTCGGTTCCAACAACACCGGACCGAGCATCCATTTGTAAAGGATATATGCGGCAGCCTCGGTGGAGTAGTCCGTTGCGGTGTCGGCCGTTTCAAAAGAAGTCCTCGTGGTGTTGCCCATCATTTCCACACCGTATTTCAACTGATCCTCTCCGAAAAAGTTGGTCACCGACATGCCGAGGTTGAAGCCTCCTATGTTGCTCATCCTTTCCTGCTCGGAGGAAGTCTCCGACATCTTCATCGTGTAGTCGGAATAGGCTATTACACCCTCAACCAATGCGGAACTGTTGCCAGGCAAAAGAAGAAAATTGGTTCCTATCGCCTTGTTGTCCCAACTGTAATTCGCTATGGATTCGTATTGATTGACCTTGTCGGTGAAGTTGAAGCCGAAAAGGTTTATTCTGCTGCCGTTATCCGAAGCCAAAGTCACTTTGCCGTAAAGGTCGAGAAAGTCGTAAGGCAATTCCTTGTCCATGTAGGAATATATGGATGTGGAGGTCTTGGATAGATAGGAGTTCTTTGCGGTAAACAGATAAGAGAGACTGTAATTCTTTTCCTCGCTGCTTTTGATTATGGGGCCTTCGAGCAAAAAACGTCCTCCGAATGTTGAGGCCGACAGTTTGCCCGAGGTTCTTTTCTTGTTTCCGTCCTTGGTTGTTATGTCCATGACCGAGGACAATCGTCCGCCGTATTGGGCGTTGAATCCTCCCGTATATATTTCCGCATTCCTTATTATATCCGTCTCGAATACCGAAAAAAGTCCTATGGAATGAAAAGGATTGTACACCACCATTCCGTCCAAAAGTACTTTGTTCTGTATTGCGGAACCACCGCGTATGTACAGTTGCCCTCCCTGGTCACCCGAAAAGACTACGCCGGGCAATACCTGTATATACTGGGCAAGGTCAGCCTGTCCGCCTATGGACGGAATCTGTTGTATATCTCTTGAAGTTACCTTTTCGACAGATACAAGGCTCTCGTTTCTTGCACTCTCCCTGCGGCTCGATACCTCGAATGCAGACAACTCTACCGCTATCGGTTTGAGCTTTATGTTTACGGATTTTACTTTTTTTGCTTCAACAAAAACGCTTATCGTGTCCGTCTGGTAGCCTATCGATGTGACAATCAGTTCGTGATTGCCTTCCCGCAGTTTGGACAAGACGAAATAACCGTTGACGTCTGTCGCAACGCCAGTGCCGCTGCCTTTGACCAATACGTTGGCGAACATGACGGGTTCTTCCGTCGTTTTGTCCAAGACGAATCCTTTGACGGAACCGTTTTGGGAAAAAAGACCGAAAGAACAAAAACAAAGAATGAATAAAAGCAATGATTGTTTCATGATTGTTCCGAATGAGGTTTTGACGATGATTTAATGTATAAGTTTGTAAACAAGTTCATTCAGCGGCTCGTATTCGTTTGTCACCGCTGCCGAATCCACTCCTTTGGACTTAAGGTCGCAGTCTTTTATCAAACCTATGTTCCGTATTATCTTGTCCATTGAGAAACGCTGTGCAGGCAGGGTATAGTCCTTTGCAAAGTAGGGAGATATGTTCAGGACTTGAGCGACGGCATTGTTCGACTTGTCCGGCAGTTGTGAAACGATGAGCAACTTGACAAAATAGTTGAACAGGGAAGACAGTATAAGAGCCATGGGGTTTTCCTTGGGGTTGGATTCAAAATAATCCACAATACTGTTTATTTTTTCCTGATTGAACCCCGCTATGGCGTTCTGCAATTCGAATATGTTGTATTCCTTGCTTATTCCTATATGTTCCGATACGTCCGCAAGGGTGATGGAGCGTCTGTCATTGAGGTTTACAAGCAACTTGGATATTTCATTGCTTATGTTTTGCAGGTTGTTGCCAATGTATTCGAACATAAGCATCGAAGCCTGCTGTTCTATGGTGTAACCC
>DXGG01000159.1 GCA_019114015.1 Candidatus Onthomorpha intestinigallinarum
TTTCTTCCGGTTGTAAAGGCGGAATTACGAATATGGCATTGTGTTTTTCTTCGGAATTGGAATTCCACCACAAAGGAGCACGCGAAACAATACTTTCATAATCCCGAGCCGACAGGACAACCGTCCGGACATTCAATCCAAACCCGTTTAATATCAACTGTTCACATTCTTCCCTGAGAGTGTTCACATTCGATTCGCGTGCTGAAAACAAGACATTTCCGCTGTTGATATACGTCTTTACATTTTCAAATCCCGCCTTTTCAAACAATTCTTTCAATAAAGGCATGGAAACTTTATTGTTCCCTCCCACATTGATTCCTCTCAGCAAAGCTACATATCTGTTCAGTGTCACGTTTTTCAAACAAAAATCAGAAAAGTCATTTGCCTGTTAGTCATTTCCCGCAATTTCTATAAGGACATCGTTTTTACTGACAGTTTGTCCGGGCTTGACGTTGATCGCCTTAACCTTGCCGTCTATGGTGGAACATATCTGATTGTCCATTTTCATTGCATGAAGAGAACACAAAATATCTCCCTTTTTTACCTCCTGACCCTCTTCCACAAAAACCTTGACTATGGTTCCTGGAATGAAAGCATATATTTCTCCAGGAGCTACCTTTACATAAAGCTGCCTATAGTGCGTTCTTGTATTTTTTTTATCATCTGACATAGCCATAACCTGTATTTATACAATTTAGTTATTTTGAATCATCAGCATTTAACCGTTTTTAGAAAGGAGGAAGCCCGTGTTTTTTCTTGGGATGTTCCTGTACCTTGTTTTTACAAACTTCGAGTGCATGAGATATATAGTCTCTCGTTTCACTCGGTTGAATGACTGCATCCACATAACCGTAAGAAGCTGCAACATAAGGATTGGCAAACTTGTCCTTATACTCCGCTATTTTTTCCTTGCGAGTCTTCTCCGGATTGTCGGAATTCATTATTTCATTTCTGAATATTATGTTTGCAGCTCCTTCAGGTCCCATCACGGCTATTTCAGCCGTAGGCCAAGCAAACACGAAATCAGCCTTCAAATGACTGGAACACATGGCAATATAACCACCTCCGTAAGCTTTTCGCAAAATAACGGTTATCTTCGGCACCGTAGCTTCGGAATAAGCATAAAGTATTTTGGCACCGTGTCTTATCACTCCTGCATGTTCCTGATCTATGCCAGGTAAATACCCCGGCATATCTTCCAATGTAATCAAAGGAACATTGAAGGCATCACAGAAACGAATGAATCTTGCAGCCTTGTCCGAGGAATTGCAGTCCAAAACACCAGCCAAGGCAATAGGCTGATTGGCAACAAAACCGACGGTATCTCCGTTTATACGGGCAAAACCGACAACTATGTTAGGAGCAAACAATTCCTGAACTTCCAAAAATTCGGAATTGTCAACTATGCTTTTTATTATGTGTCTTACATCATAAGGTTTTGCAGGATCGGAAGGGAATACGCTTGTAATCTTATATTCCTTGGATTTCGGTTTCTTGGCAGGAAACGACTCCGCCTTTTTAGTATTGTTCCAAGGAATATATGTAAATAGGTTCTTTATCTGCTCAAAACACTCCTGTTCGCTTTCGGCAAAGAAATGGGCATTGCCCGAAATCTCCGCGTGAACTCTTGCTCCTCCCAAATCCTCCTGTGTGATTTCTTCTCCAAGAACGGTTTTTATTACATCCGGTCCCGTAATGAACATTTTGGATATTTTGTCAACTACAAACACGAAGTCGGTTAATGCAGGCGAATAGACCGCCCCGCCGGCACAAGGACCGAGAATGACGGATATCTGAGGAATCACTCCGGATGCTATGGTATTTCTGTAAAAAATATCACCGTATCCCGACAAGGCATTGACACCCTCTTGTATTCTCGCCCCGCCTGAGTCGTTTATACCTATTATGGGTGTCTTCAGTTTCATCGCATGATCCATTATTTTGCATATCTTCTTTGCATGCATGAAACCCAAAGAACCTCCCGCTACCGTAAAATCCTGAGCATATATACATACGGGATAGCCGTTTATCGTTCCGGTACCGGTTACAACACCATCCCCGGGCAGAATCTTTTTATCCATGTCAAAGTCTTTGCCTGAGTGCTGCACAAAAAGGTCATATTCATGGAAAGAGCCCTCATCCAACAACTCTAGTATCCTCTCTCTCGCCGTAAGTTTTCCTATGGCTTTTTGTTTCTCAACAGCCTTGGTGCCTCCTCCTTGAAGAACAAGTTGCATTCTTTGCTTCAGTTCTTGCGTTTTACTGTTTACCGACATAGTATTATACTTAATTTATACCCCTTTTATCTGTGCAAAGATAGAAAAAAAATCGGAATTTGTTCATATCAGAGACGAAAAGCCATTGCAGGAGAATGAAACTCCAGACAAAAAAAACAATGTAATGTTTGGTAATTAAGCAAAAAGCAGTACCTTTGCACGGCAATTGTTTTTTAATGGTCTCTTGGCCGAGGGGTTAGGCACCGGTCTGCAAAACCGTTTACTCCAGTTCGAATCTGGAAGAGACCTCATAAAGGTTTGACGAGCTGCCTTTGAAAAGGGTGGCTCGTTTTGTAATGTCTCACATGCAAAAACTGATTAAATGATGAATCATTCGAAATCCCTGAAGATATTTTTCATGTTGTTCATTTCGGTTTTCGTCTTTTCTTCCTGCGAAAGGGAACCGCAGAAACTCAGTTACAGAATCGAATCGGATTCTGGATGTATGGAAGAGAGCAGAGGCCATATCACCAAGAAGGATAAGGCGATAGTGTACAGAGGCAATCATGACGAGATGTACATCAAGCATATAAATGTTCTGTACGACTGCAAGGCCGATTCGATAACGATAGATGCCCGTGTCAGGGACAATTACATAGTGGTAAGGGAAAACGAATATGCGGAAGACAACGACTGTTCCTGTCCGAGGACGATTTCTTACGTGATAGAAAAGATTCCTTCGGGAAAATATATTGTAGTTGTCAACGACGATACAATAGGTTCAATACTTATATATTGACAATCAAAGGACGGTGAAATCCTTTTCAGAAAAGAAAAAAACGGATTCTGAATCCGTTTTTTTCTTTTCTGAATCTATTTTTCCAGTTCTTTGATACGTTTTTCCAGCTCTTTCATCTGTTCCGCCAGATGAGCCAGTTTGCGGAAATAAACGTAGTTTTTCATGAACAGTTTGGCATCCATGGCAGGTGAACCTACTATACGGGAATCGTTGTCCACATTCGACATTATTCCGCTTTTAGCTCCTATGGAGCATCTGTCGCCTACGGAAATGTGACCGGCAAATCCGACCTGTCCTCCTACAAAACAGTTGCCGCCTATCTTGGTCGAACCCGCCACTCCGACCTGTGCGGCCATTGCGGTCGAACGTCCTACGACCACGTTGTGGGCCAACTGACACAGATTGTCTATTTTGGCTCCTTTAAGCACTCTTGTCGAACCCATAGTCGCCCTGTCTATCGTTGTATTCGCCCCTATCTCGACATCATCCTCTATTACAACATTTCCTATCTGTGCAATCTTTTTGAATGTCCCGTCTTCCAAAGGTGCAAAGCCGAATCCGTCCGCACCAAGCACAGCTCCGGAATGAACGATGCAGTTGTTGCCTATGACAGTATCGTGATATATCCTTACGCCTGCAAAAAGAGTGACATTCTCTCCTATTTGCACATTCTCCCCTACATACACCTGAGGATATATCTTTGAACCTTTTCCTATCTTCGCCTCTTTTGAAACGACGGCAAATTCTCCTATATAGACATCTTCGGCCACCTCTGCCGTATTGTCAATAAAAGCCAGGGACGAAATGCCGCTTTTGTCGAGCCTGTACTGATTGTACACCTCCAGAAGTTTCGCAAAACAACCGTAAGCGTCTTTCACTCTTATCAATGTGGTCTTTATATCCCTTTCCTTTTCGAAAGTCTCGTTTACAATTACAATGCTTGCCTTCGTATCGTATATATAATGATTGTACTTGGGATTGGCCAGAAAGGAGAGACCTCCCTTTTCACCTTCTTCTATCTTGCATAATTTGCTAACGAGAACATTCTCATCTCCTTCGACCTTGCCATTAAGCAGTTGGGCTATCTGTTTCGCGCTGAATTCCATATGTCAAACCGTTTTTTTGATTGCAAATATAAATATTAAAATCCGAAATCATAATTCTCAATCCGAAAGCCTTATGTACGGCTTTAGTCTCTCATAATCCTCATCGTACATTATGTGTATCTTTTTCAGGTCTTCCACTTGTTTGAAGTCACCGTATTCCTTACGGAATCTCAATATCGCCCTTGCCAGAGGATAGTCTATGTAAGGGTGTCTGACAAGTTCCTTTACGTTATCTGTATTTATGTTTAGCTTTCTGATTTCACCGCTGCCTATTGTAAAATAAGGCTTTATTGTTTCGTATACCTTTTCGTCAATTCCGTACACCTCTTTCAACTGTTCTATCCTTACATATCCTCCGAGCAGTCGGCCGTACTTGTAAATGCTTCTTGCCCTTACAGGCCCTATCATCGGTATCAGCTGCATTTCAAGACTGTCCGCCCGATTGAGGTCAAGCAACAGTTTGTCTTCAATCTTGTTTTCCTTGCTTGCAATCACGTATTCCTCACCACTTTCGGATATGTCGGCAGAACGGATTTCGGACTCTTTTTCATTCCGTATTACCACATAATCCTTTATTTGTCTATAAAGGAAATCATTCATGCAATACAGTTTTCTAAGTTGGGAAACGCTGTCGAACCTTGATACTTTTTCTCTGTAATTGATTATGTTGCCTGCCTGTTTTTCGCTAAGTCCGAAAGAAAGTAATTCCTTTCTGCTTACGGTATTGGGGTCAAAAGGTCTGAAATTGTACTTTCTGTTTTCCTTTCTGTTGCGGTTTTCTTTGACTACGGCATTTTCTGGTTTTGTCCTTACATCTTCCTGCTGCATGTAGTGTATCTTGTCCCTTGCAAGAAACAATGATACGGACAAGCCCATTGCCAAGCCGATAAGAAGATATATTGCCGCCTTTTGTCTTTGCGGAATGAACTTCCGAAAAAGCCTTTTACTCATTGAACAGTTTTTTCAATGCCTTGTCTATGTCGTCCTTGAACAATTCTCTTTCTATTACGTTGCCTTCCTTGTCCACTATCATGTTGAACGGAATCATCTGGAAGTCATACTTTGAGGTGATTTCACGTCCGTTGCCTATAAGAGACAACCACGGGAATTGATTTTGTCTTGTGTAGTCGAACCATGCGGCAGGATTGGTGTCAATCGAAACAGTCAATATTTCCAATCCCTTATCCTTATATTGATTGTAAAGTCTCTTAAAACGAGGTATTTCTTCAAGGCAATATTCGCTCCATGAAGCCCAAAAGCACACCAACAAATATTCATATTCCCTTAAATCCTTTTCCGTATATTCCTTTTCGTCTATATCTATTGCACGGAAGGAAAAAACGGAAGAGTTCAATGCTCTCTGCTGTCTTTCACGGAACATTGTGCAAAGATAGTCCGCCCATTTGTTTTGCTTGTCCACATCCAGACAAAGCTCGGAACAATAATCCATTACGGCATTTGATTCGTTTATTCCGAAATTCATGTTGATGCTTGCCACCTGTCCTATCAGCAAAGAGTAAGCCAGACCGGAGGAAGGATACTTTTCAAGAAACGATTTATAGGCTTCGACCTGTTTTTCATAATGAAATTCCGCACTGTCCTTATTCCGGACAATGGCAATATTCTCTTCCAAAAGACAATTATAGAAATCGGAAAAATCCTCTGCATATTCCGAACCAGAGTAAACCGTTTTAAGAGCGGATTTGTTTGTTGTGTCTCTGCCTATATTATCTACATTCACATTGGTAACCGTTCCTTTTTGCAACGGAAGCGGAAGACTTGCCGCAAAAGTGTTTTTACTGTCCGATATAAATATTATACAGTCTTTTGTCTTGCTTCCGAATTCGACTGTGTCCAGATTTATTTCGGATTTTCCTTTGACGATATTCTGGATTGCCAAAGTGTCCTGTTCACCTTTTCCCACTTGTTCTGCATCCGAATACAAAACAAGAGCCTTGCCTTCTTCAATATCCGGAATATTCAAAACAACCCCGGTTTTACCGGTACAGGAAATAAAAAGTGAAAAGACCATGAGAAGCAACCAATGATTTTTATTCATATTCGTCTGTTTTTATTTGACAAAAGTACAAAAAAACATTCGTTTGCCTTATCCGTTTATTTTGGGAAACAGTTCCAATGCATTTTTAGTTGTTTCAACGGCAATGGTTTCCAAGGGCAACTGTTTTATTTCGGCAAGCTTTTGAGCAATGTTTGCTATATATGCGCTTTCATTTCTTTTTCCTCTGAACGGAACGGGAGCCAAATAGGGGGAATCGGTTTCCAGAACAATATGCTTCAAGTCTATTTTTTTTACGACCTCGACCAGGGAAGCATTTTTAAATGTCAATACTCCTCCTATGCCCAATTTGAAACCCATTCCTATGAGTTTTTCCGCTTGATTCAAATCTCCTCCAAAACAATGAAACACTCCTTGAAATGTTTTTTTGTTCAGTTTTTTCAAACATAAGAGTATTTCGTCAAAAGCTTTCCTGTTATGTATCGCGACAGGCAAGTCAAGGTTCAGACTCCAATTCATTTGTTCGCAGAAAGCCTTCATCTGTTCTTCTCTGAAAGTCTTGTCCCAATATAAATCGATACCGATTTCTCCTATTGCGCAGAATGAATGTTTTTTTTCGGCTATAAAAGTGTATATTTTTTCAAGGACGGACAAATAATCAGCATTCACGCTTGTCGGATGCAATCCTATCATAGGGTAACAGTTTTTGTATTTGCTGACCGTTGCAAGCATTGGTTCCACTGTTTGAAAATCCACGTTCGGAAGTATGATTTTGTAAACTCCGTTATGAATCGCATTAAATATGACTTGTTCCAAATCATCTTCGAACTCGGATTCGTATAAATGAGAGTGTGTATCAATGAACTGCATCCCTATGTCGATATTAAAAAAAAAGCCCCTGACGTAAAGGAGCTTTGTAATTTCTTTCAGATAAATTGTCTAACCAAGCTTAACCAGTCTTTTCATACACTTTGATTTCAAATTGGCCGCTTTATTTTTATGTATTACGGATCTTTTTGCCAATTTGTCTATCTGAGAAACCAACTTAGGCAGTTTTGCAGCGGCTTCTTCCTTATTTTCTGTCAATCTGAAATCTTTCAATGCATTACGCATGGTCTTTGCATAATAACGATTGGCTATTCTCTTCCTTTCATTAGAACGAATTCTTTTCTTTGCGCTTTTGTGATTTGCCATTTTCAAATACTTTGTTTTTGTACCCCGTAGGGGATTCGAACCCCTGATTTCAAGAATGAAAATCTTGCGTCCTAGGCCAGCTAGACGAACGGGGCGTCTTATTACTACCTTTTTTTGACGGGTGCAAAATTACAACAAATTTCCGTCCCCGCAAATTTTTAATGAAAAAAGTAATAGGGAATTGTATCCTTTAGTCCTTATCTTGCTTAAACTCAAACCCTAATCTTTTGGCAGTAATCAGTTTTTTGCTTGCAGAATTCTGCCTTATCTCCCCTACACTTATCGCCTTGACTTCATCGAAAGGCGGAGTAAGCAAATCGAAATTGTTCGCGTATTCCATGGAGGAAATTATAATGCCTGTTACGGATTCCCTGTTTATTATGGATGTATTAAAACTGGAATACAACAAACCTACCTCCCTTTTCCCTTCGACAAAATAATGATTCTCCTTGTTTATGAACAGTCTCCCTATCAGATATCCTATATCGTTATCCCTGTTGTAGTCAAAAGAATCGGTAAGGAAATTGTATATGTTTATCATTCCGTTGAACGAACGCTCCTTGTCTTCCTTTATGTAAGGCAGTTTCATCACCTCGTGCTGTCTTGAAAACTCAAATACATTGGTATGCATGGTATAAATCAATATATCAGCACCGAATCTTATTTCAAACTCAAATTCTGACTTGTCCTTAAAGAAAAATTTCCCCGGATAATCCTTTGCCAGACCGTTTATTATTTCTCCTGCTATGGTCTTGAACATGACAAAAGCCTTTTTCGTATTGTCCAGAACCAAATCCAATAAAGCAGTCTTCTTGATTATCGCTTCTCCTAATTCCTTGTAATCCATAATGTCTTAAATTAAAAAGCCCCATGACTTGTCACAGGGCTAATTTTTCCGCTCTCCAAAACTATTCCTCTGGATGAATAGCTTCCATAGGGCATACATCAGCACATGTTCCACAATCAACACATTTGGAAGGATCTATCTTGTAGATGTCTCCTTCAGAGATTGCTCCTACAGGGCACTCGTCTATGCAAGTGCCGCAAGCTGCACAATTTTCAGAAATTTTATAAGCCATTACTTCTAATTTTTAGGGTTTATAACCGTTGCAAAGATAAAACATTCTACTTAATTACAAACCAATTTCCGGCAAAAAGTATCAGAAAAAATTTAAACTCCCATATACTCATCCGTACAGATAAAGGAATGTATGACTGACAGCCGTTCCACTGTATGATTGCATATGTTATTAACTGCCTATCGCACAGCACCTCACTGAAACTTGATTCTAAAAAAACGGATTCAGAAAAGAAAAAAACGAAACAAAGTTTCATTTCGACGAATCTTTGTTCCATCCCAAGATGTTGAAAATCCCTTTTTCAAGTCACAACTGATATTCGTCCACAATGTACGCTTCCACAATCGGATTCATGCTTTATTCTTCAAAACCTCCGCAACAGTATATCCGATAAGCAATCGGACTGCATATTGACCGGAAACGGTAATGATATACATTGACAGGAATGTGTGTTTCATGGTGTCCGATTTTTGAAAATCACATAAAATGACTAACTTTGCCGTCTTGAAACATAAATCATTACTTATGAAAAAATTATTTTCATTGGCATCGTTGGCAGTTTTGTTCACGTTCGTCTTATCCTGTTCGACAAATCAGGAGGAAATTGTCGAAAAATATGAAAACGGCAATCCTAAGACCATATACATCTATAAAACGGACAAAAAACAAAGAATCAAAACGGCCGAGGAAAGGCTTTACGAAAACGGAAAAAGGAGAATGTACGGTAAGTATGACAACGACAAACGCACTGGCAAATGGGAGTTCTGTTTTTCCAACGGAGAGTTGTTCGCACGGGCCGATTTCACAAACAGTCCCACAGGTTCGGGATGGGAAGTTTACGATACAAATGGAGAAAATTTGGTAACAAAAGACGACAAGGTGTTGGAATTGCATTTTGCCGAAGACGGAGGATTGTGTGACGTAAAGATAAAAAAGGGTGAGGGGGAAATCTTTTACAAGTTCTTTGAATCATTCAAGCCTTGCATAGTATCCGAAATGAAAGGCAACATTCCGAACGGGAAAACCACCTCATGGTTCGAAAACGGTCAAATCAACTCCAGCTATCATTATAAGGACGGCATACAGGACAAGGAATACAAGGTATATACCGAGGAAGGCAAGACCCTTATCAAAGGACAATACGACATGGGTACGAAGGTAGGGAAGTGGGAATATTTTCTGAGCGACGGTTCGCCTGCGGGAACGGAAATATACGATGTTGACGGCACATTGCTCAAAGGCAGGAATGAATGATGTCATGAAAAAAGCGATTGTCTTCACATTCTGTATTTTTACCGTGTTCATAATGCAGGCACAATCTCTGTACGACAGGATTACTGCAACAAACAAAGACGGTGAAAACAATTATGTTTATGTTTTGTCTTCGAAAGATAGCCTACGTATCGCAAAAGACAAAATCGATGGCAGGGAATGCCTGAAAATAGGACCATGGCAATATTCCGCTTCCAACATAGACGAGAGCCTTAGTCATGAAGTGTATTTCAATGCGAAAGAGAAGAAAAAAATATTGCTGATAAACAAGCGTGAAGAGGTCAGTTTGGGTATGGATGTTTTTGTAATTGAAAACGGGAAGATAAGTTTTCTCGGCTTCATGCCTGTGGCTGCCTACACTAGAGAGGACAGCGAAAGGATGGATTACAACAGCATATTGCCCTATGTGTCCATTGTTAAGATATCGAACAGACTTGTTTTTTCATTTGAAACACCTCTTGTCGTACTGTATCCGTTGGGCGACCTGGAAGAAATTCTTGACGGTAGAAACGTATTCTATACGTATTCCGACGGCGTAATGGAGTTGAACAAAAACTGAAAGGAACAAAAAAGGCATTGTCTGCATTCAATAATGTCCGACAACGCCTTTTTATCAATAGGACAAGACTCTATTTTTTGCTTCTTACCAATATTTCGTCTATCATTCCGTATGCCAATGCTTCTTTTGCCGTCATCCAATAATCCCTGTCGCTGTCTTTTTCGACTTTCTTGACCGACTGTCCCGAATGCTTGGATATTATACTGTACAATTCATTCTTCGTCTTTATTATCTCACGGGCCGCAATCTCTATATCCGAAGCCTGACCTTCAGCTCCTCCGAGCGGTTGGTGAATCATTATCTTGGCATGTTCCAAAGCAGTGCGTTTTTTCGGAGCTCCGGCACACAAAAGCACCGATCCCATGGATGCGGCCAAACCGGTACAAATCGTAGCGACGTCAGGCTTTATGTATTGCATTGTGTCATATATGCCGAGTCCCGCATTGACATATCCTCCCGGCGTATTGAGATATATTTGTATGTCAGTCTGTGAATCTACGCTTTCCAAAAACAAAAGCTGAGCTTGTATTATATTGGCGACATCATCATCTATTTCAGTACCCAGAAATATTATACGCTCCATCATCAACCTTGAAAAAACATCCATTTGAGCCACATTCAACTGACGTTCTTCTATAATCGTCGGATTTATATATGCGCTTCTGGTTGAACTTATCCTGGCATACTTGTCAAAAGTGATACTGCTTATACCTCTATGCTTTACAGCATATAATCTGAATTCCTTATTAAAATCTTTCATATCTTTATTTGTTTCTGTTTATCAATTTTTCGGCGAAAAGGTACAGGTTATGCTTACGGGATTCAACCACATCCATCTCCTCCAATGCCTTCAATGCTGTTTCGTAATGTTTGTTCATCAACTGTTTTGCGTAAGACCTTATCTCAAGCGATTCATATATGGCCTTTACACTGTCTTCCTTTTCCTTTCTGTCAAAAGACCGCAATGAGAACAAACGCAACAATTCCTTTCTTTGCTCTTCGCTTGCCACTTCCAACGCTTTCAGATACAAAAAAGTCTTTTTGTTATCCGCTATATCTGTCCCCGTAACCTTGCCAAACTCTTCCAAATCGCTCCAACAATCAAATATATCATCCTGAATCTGAAAGGCAATGCCTATGTTCTGACCGAAGATTCTCAATTTCTCCAGATCATCTCGGCCGCAACCGGCCACAACAGCTCCTAAAGACAAGGCGGTTGAAAGCAAGACACCCGTCTTCAGCCTTATCATCTCAAGATATTGCTCTATCGTAACATCATTCCTTGTCTCGAATTCCATGTCGTAAGCCTGCCCTTCACACACCTCTATGGAACCTTGCAGCATAATCCCCACGAGTTCGGATATCTTGTCCTTGTCACATTCATACAGGTAAGTAAAAGCTTTTGCAAACATGGTATCGCCTGAAAGAATTGCGGAATTGGTCCCGTATGTTTTGAAAACAGTCGGTTTGCCCCTCCTTAGAGGTGAATTGTCCATTATGTCATCGTGCAAAAGCGTGAAATTGTGCAGCATTTCCACTGCAACCGCTGCGGGCTTGGCCCGTTCCATGTCTGCGCCGAACATTTCCGCCGCAATCAATGTCAACAACGGTCTTATTCTTTTGCCTCTCTGTCTGAGCGAATAGTCTATCGGCTCATACAATATGAAAGGCTCCTTGCAATAAACCCTACTGTCCACAGCCTCTATCGCCCCCTGCTGTAATTCTTCAAAAGTATGCATATTCCTCTCGTTTGTTTCTAAATACATTCCAATATTTTTTTACACATGAATTCCGCAGCATGACCGTCTCCAAAGATTTCAGGATAATCCTTAGGCGGATTCTCAAGATAATATCCGGATTTGTCAACTATCAGGTCAAAATCCGCATCACATATTGCGGCATTGCCGTTTTCCACTATCTCGACCCATTCGGTCTGAGGCCTAAGAATGATACAAGGCTTCTTAAGAAAATAAGCCTCTTTCTGCACTCCGCCCGAATCGGTAATTATCATGCTTGCAGAGGTTTCCAAATAAATCATATCCAAAAAGGATACCGGGTCAATAATGTCTATGTTGTCGTTTGAATGCAAAACCTCGACAAAATCCTTCCCCAACATAATCGGCAGCATCTTTTTCGTGCGCGGATGAAGAGGCAGAACTATTCTTATATGTCTTGACATCTCGATTATGGCCCTGAAAATCGACGACAGTCTTTGAGAATCATCCGTATTGTTGTTGCGATGTATGGTACAAAGAACAAAATCCTTTCCGTAAATATCTTGTTTGCAAGGCATTGACTTCACCTTTCGGGAAAAATAAAGCGTATTGTCATACATTATGTCCCCGCAATGATATATATTAGGCTGATTTACAGTAGCCTTATCATGCAGTTGCGGAGAGAATCCTTCCTTTAGAAGATTATTGTAGCCTGCATAAGTAGGTGAAAACAAAAGTGTTGAGCAGTGATCGCACATGATACGGTTTATTTCCTCGGGCATGTTCTTGTCAAACGAACGCAGTCCGGCCTCTATGTGAATCACGGGTATATGAATTTTGCTTGCGGCTATCGCTCCGGCCAAAGTGGAATTGGTGTCCCCGTACAGAACGACGGCATGTGGCTTTTCAGTTTCCAGAACATGTTCTATGCCCTCCGTCATCCTTGCAGTCTGTACTCCGTGACTGCCGCTGCCTACCGCAAGATTGTATTTCGGCAAAGGTATTTCCAATTCCCTGAAAAAAACCTCCGACATGTTCTCGTCATAGTGTTGTCCGGTATGCACTATCGTTTCTTCTATGCTGTCGGAAAAACACTCCCTTATCGCCCTGCTCAAGGCCGAAGCCTTTATGATTTGAGGCCGGGCACCGACTATGGTGACTATTCTCATAACTCCTGCATTTGTTTGTACAATTCCTCTGCTATACGATCCCTGTTGAAGTTCTCACCCGCATATTTCAAACCGTTCTCCCCCAGTTCCCTGACCAAATCGGGGTTGCTGTAAAGCCGCATTATCTTTTCCGCCAAATCCCTGCTGTTTTCAGGCTCAAAAGCAAGTCCGCATCTGCCTTCGTCTATAAACAATTCCTTCGCCTCCCCCTCCAGTCCGAGCAGAACGGGCTTTTTCAAGGCAAGATTCTCAAATATCTTGGAAGGTATAGCTCCCTTGAACAGCTCCAGTCTTTTCAAAGGAACAACACTCGCATCCGTATCCATTATGATGCCCTGCATCTCTGATTTGGGAACGGCATCGTAAAATCTGAGATTATGCAAACCAAGTTCCTCTTTCAGCTTCAGCAGTCTTTCTTTTTCCGGACCGTTACCCAAAAGAACGAACTTTACGTTCTCTTCTTTCTCAAGTTCCTTCGCCGCATACAGAATCACATCCAACCCTTGTGCATAACCTATTATGCCGCCGTAGAAC
>DXGG01000160.1 GCA_019114015.1 Candidatus Onthomorpha intestinigallinarum
GTGCAAAAGTACAATGAGTTTTTCATTTGACCAAATTTCAACCGAGTTTTTTTGTCTTGAAGTATTTACGGACATTATTGTTCGCTATTTTCGTACCTTTGCAGTCTGTTTTTCAGTGAGAAAAAGAATATATCCAAATTATGGCAGAGAAATATAAGGAATACAAGCAGCTTAATTTGACGCGGATAAACGAAGAGGTATTGTCCGAATGGCAAAACAACGATACGTTCGCCCAATGTCTGAAACAGAGAGAAGGCAGAAAGTCCTTCGTTTTCTTTGAAGGGCCTCCCTCTGCAAACGGACAGCCGGGCATTCATCACGTCATTGCCCGTACGATAAAGGATATCTTTTGCAGATACAAATCTCAAAAAGGCTATTACGTAGCTCGCAAGGCCGGTTGGGACACTCACGGATTGCCTGTTGAGCTTGGAGTAGAAAAAAAACTCGGAATAACCAAAGAAGACATAGGAACAAAGATATCCGTCGATCAATACAATCAGGCCTGTCGTCAGGAGGTGATGAAATACAAGGACATGTGGGACAAACTGACCGTTCAGATGGGATATTGGGTCGATTTGGACAATCCTTACATAACCTTCAAAAACGAATACATAGAAACGCTTTGGTATCTTCTGTCCATACTGTATAAAAAAGGTTATCTCTACAAAGGATATACCATACAGCCGTTTTCACCCGCTGCGGGCACGGGATTGAGTTCCCACGAGCTGAACATGCCCGGATGCTACCGTGATGTGAAAGACACTACGGCCGTTGCACAATTCAAAGTTGTTGACCAGGAAAAAACAAAGGCGAGATTTTTAGGTTCGACCGACATAAAGGATGAACTCTATTTTCTTGCATGGACCACAACTCCGTGGACGCTTCCGTCAAATACGGCCCTGGCCGTCGGACCCAACATAGATTATGTCTTCGTACGAACTTACAATCCTTACACTTCAAACAAAATGATAGCCGTAATTGCGGAGAATCTTCTGGAGGCTTATTTCCCCAAAAAGAATGCCGAACTGGATTTTGACTCGTACAAACAGGGAGACAAGGCGATACCGTTTGAGGTATTGGCACACTGTAAAGGAAAGGATCTTGTTGGAATACGTTACGAACAGTTGTTGGACTTCGTTACTCCTATGGGCAAAGCCTTTGAGGTTATCGCCGGTGATTACGTCACAACCGAGGACGGTACCGGCATAGTCCATATTGCACCCACTTTTGGTGCTGATGACGACAGGGTTGCCAAACAAGCCGGAATAGTTCCTTTGTTTGTGATTGACAAGGAAGGCAAGAACCAACCCATGGTTGACAAAACAGGCAAATTCTATAAAATGGAAGATTTGCAAAAGGAATTTACGGACAAGTACGTAAACAATGCAAAGTATCCGGAATTTGCAGGCAGATATGTGAAAAACGCTTACGACGAAACGCTTTCTGAAAACGATGCTACCTTGGACGTAGATCTTTGCGTACTGCTTAAAAAGGAAAACAAAGCCTTTAAAATAGAAAAGCACACTCACAACTATCCTCATTGCTGGAGAACTGACAAACCGATATTATACTATCCTTTAGACTCATGGTTTATAAAGACCACGGCGGTAAAGGAAAGAATGATAGCACTGAACAAGACAATAAACTGGAAACCCGAAGCCACCGGCAGCGGACGCTTCGGCAACTGGCTGGAAAACCTTGTCGACTGGAACTTGAGCAGATCCCGTTATTGGGGAACACCACTTCCCATTTGGAGGACGGAAGACGGTAAACATGAATTGTGCATAAGTTCGGTGGAGATGCTCTCCGAAGAAATAGAAAAGAGCATAAAGGCAGGCAACATGAAGGAAAACCCGTACAAAAACTTCAAAGACTACAACTCCTTCGACCTTCACCGTCCATACATAGACAACGTAATTCTTACCGCTCCAAACGGAGACAAAATGGAGCGTGAACCGGATTTGATAGATGTCTGGTTCGATTCTGGTGCCATGCCTTATGCCCAGGTTCATTATCCGTTTGACTGCGACAAAGAACAATTACAGAACTGTTTCCCTGCCGATTTCATAGCCGAAGGTGTGGACCAGACAAGAGGATGGTTCTTTACGCTGCATGCAATCGCCACATTATGCTTTGACAGCGTTGCATACAAAAACGTGGTTTCAAACGGCTTGGTATTGGATAAAAACGGCAACAAGATGTCCAAGCGTTTGGGCAATGCCGTTGACCCATTCGACATATTGAATACCTACGGAGCGGATGCCACTCGCTGGTACATGATAACCAATACGCAGCCATGGGAGAATCTTAAGTTCGATTCGGCCGGTATAGACGAAGTTCGGCGCAAGTTTTTCGGAACCCTTTACAACACTTATTCGTTCTTCGCCCTCTATGCCAACATCGACGGCTTTGCATACAAGGAAACGGACATAGAAAACAGTCTTCGTCCTGAAATAGACCGCTGGATATTGTCCGAATTGAACTCTTTGACGGAGTATTGTGACAAAAACTATGCCGACTATGAGCCTACAAGAGTGGGAAGAGCCATTTCGAATTTTGTGGATGAGTATTTGAGCAACTGGTATGTGCGTCTGTGCCGCAGGAGATTTTGGAAAGGAGAATACACTCAGGACAAGATATCTGCATATCAAACACTTTACACCTGTCTTGAGACGATAGCCCGTCTTGCCGCACCGATAGCTCCTTTCTTTTCGGAAAGACTGTTCGGCGATCTAAACAAGGTGAGCGGAAGATTCGATGTCATATCAGTACATGCAACGGATTTTCCGACATGCAACCGAGATTTGATTGACAAAGAACTGGAAAACAGAATGCAAACAGCCCAGAAAATCTGTTCGCTCGTGCTTTCGCTTCGTAAAAGAAACAACCTGAAAGTACGTCAACCTCTTTCCAAAATAATGATACCTGCAAAGGACTCTCATCAGCAAAGAATGATAGAGTCCGTTAAGGATTTGATTCTTTCGGAAGTAAACATAAAGGCGATAGACTTCCTTAGCAAGGAAAACAACGTGCTTGTAAAGAACATCAAAGCCAATTTCAAGACCTTGGGACCTAAATACGGACCTAAGATGAAAGCCATAGCAGCAGCCATAGCAGCCTTCACTCAGGATGATATTGCAAAAATAGAATCCGAAGGCAAATATGTCCTTACCATAGACGGAAACGAGGTGGAGTTGTCTTTGTCAGATGTTGATATTATCACGCAGGACATACCCGGATGGGTGGTTGCAAACGAAGATGACCTGACAGTGGCTCTCGACACCACAATAACGGATTCACTGCGCAAGGAAGGCATAGCCCGCGAACTTGTCAACAGAATACAAAACATAAGAAAAGAACAGGACTTCGAGGTTACGGACAACATAATAGTGGAAATAGAGAAAAACGACCTGCTTTGCAGCGCGGCAGAAGAATTCAAAAACTACATCTGCAGCGAAACACTTACAAAAGAACTGGTTTTCTCCGACAAGATTGACAATCCGACACAATCAATCGACATTATCGACAAAGCAAGCCTGTCAATAAAAATAACGAAAGCATAAGACATGCAACCGACCTTTGAGGACTGGGGGCTTATTCCCTACAATGTCGCTCTGAAAAAGCAGGAAGAAATATTCAATCGTAAGATTGAACAGAAACTGCTCTTCCAAAGCGACATACCTCAAGAGTTTATAGTATGCCGACATCCGCACGTATATACCTTGGGCAAGCATGGCAAAAGCACTAACCTGTTGGCGGACGAACAATTTCTGAAAAGGATAGACGCATCTTTTTATCACATAAACCGCGGAGGCGACATAACGTATCACGGACCCGGTCAGATTATAGGTTATCCAAGTCTGGATATTGACGCATTGGGTCTTACTCTCAGGACATACATAGAGGCCATTGAGGAAAGCGTTATCCGTCTTATGAATGACTATTGCATAAGGTGCGAAAGGCTGAAAGGAGCCACCGGAGTATGGATTGATGCCGACTCTGACAAGGCAAGAAAAATATGCGCCATCGGCATAAGGGCCTCAAGGGGAATAACAATGCACGGCTTCGCCCTGAACGTCAACACAAATCTCGATTATTTCAACTACATCAACCCCTGCGGCTTTACCGACAAGGGAGCAACCTCCATGCAAAAGGAGCTGAACAGTCATTTCGACGAAACAACGGTGGCAAAGCAACTCTACGAAAAATTCATCGACCTCATATAAAAACCGGAACAAGCAACCAAAACATATTTTCATAATGAACAGAGCAAAACTTACGGAATTGATAAGACGCAAGAAAAGTTTCCTTTGCGTCGGTCTGGACAGCGACATCACAAAACTGCCTGAATGTGTTATGAACAGCGAAGACCCCGTATTTGAATTCAACAAGGCAATCATAGACGCAACCATGCCTTATGCGGCAGCCTACAAACCAAACCTCGCATTTTATGAGGCCAACGGTTTGAAAGGATTGAACAGTCTGAAAAAAACCATGGATTACCTTAAGGACTTCAAGGACGAATGCTTCACAATAGCCGATGCAAAAAGAGGCGACATAGGCAACACGTCGGAACAATACGCCAAAGCGTTTCTTTCTCCCGAGGGGGATTTCGACTTCGACGCCATGACCATAGCTCCTTACATGGGTGAAGATTCTGTAAAGCCTTTCACGGTTTATCCGGACAAATGGGTCATATTGCTCGCTCTCACATCAAACAAAGGAGCCAACGACTTCCAGTTCACAGAAGACAAAGAAGGACTAAGACTGTTCGAAAAAGTATTGAAACAATCGCAGCAGTGGGCAGGAAAGGATAATCTCATGTTCGTT
Source organism: Candidatus Onthomorpha intestinigallinarum (assembly GCA_019114015.1). GTDB lineage: Bacteria > Bacteroidota > Bacteroidia > Bacteroidales > P3 > Onthomorpha > Onthomorpha intestinigallinarum. The sequence goes on from DXGG01000160.1 coordinate 4,831, forward strand.
TGCGGAGCTACTCAGGCAAGCATGTTCACACGAATAAGGGAAATTGCGCCTGAGCATTTCCTTCTCGTTCCCGGTGTAGGGGCACAGGGCGGCTCTCTTGCCGAGGTCTGCAAATACGGATTGACAAAAGACTGCGGACTTCTGGTCAATTCCTCAAGAGGAATAATCTTTGCGGACAAAAGCGAAAACTACGCCACAGTTGCAGCTCAAAAAGCCAGGGAATTGAAGGAAGAAATGGCCGGATACCTGAAATAAAGGTGAAAATCCGTCTCAAATTTTGTCAGAACAAAAAAAAATACTACTTTTGCAAAATGAAAACAGGATGCGGGGTGGAGCAGAGGTAGCTCGTTGGGCTCATAACCCAAAGGTCGTAGGTTCAAGTCCTGCCCCCGCTACAAAAGAGAAAAGGGAATCAATTTGTTGATTCCCTTTTCTCTTTTGCACATTATCGCCTTTTCTAAAAGCCTATCCTTATGCCGAATTCCCTTAAATCGTCTCCTTTCGTTCCAATCTTATATGTAGGTAAAAGATTATAGTACAGCTCAAAGCCAAGGAAAAATTTAAAACCTAAAAGCAATTCCAACCTCCACGGATTCACATTGTCAACATCAATTTTGGAAATCGACCAATCATTGTTTGTAGTTATATATTTACTCTTAAGCACACTCCCTACATTATATCCAGGAGCGATACCTAAAGAAAAAAACATTGTTTGAAATAAATTATATCTGAATTTAACTGGCAACATCAAATAATGTGTATGCAAACCACTCCTGTAACCTTGAGGTGTATCATCCAAAAGAGCAAAATCTCCATTTGAATATTCCACAGGATTTCTAAGGTCATTATATATATATCTGTATTCTAAACCTATACTCATCAAATAATTAGGATTAAAATCATAGCTATAAAAAATACCTATACCAAAGCCAAAGCCTTTTGTCGAATTGTAAGGACTGTTGTAAATGCTGTTATCTATCAATGTCGAACGATAAGAAAAACCGTATGACAAAGAAAGCTTATGTTTGCTTTCCTCTTTGGAAGAAAAATTAGTGACACTATCTATTCCTTTACAATTTTCCACGGCATGATCTCCCCCATAAATTGTGGAAACACGTCCTGCAATCACACTGTCTGCTTCAATCAATCCATAATCGTCTATTTGTATCCAGCTTCTCTTTTTTCTCATTTGTATGGTATCAGCATACAACTTTGCAAAAGAAGAAACATGTACATGCTTAAATTCCATTGAACTGTACAGTGTCAGATTTGTTTCATCAGGGTTTTCCGACTTGTAATCCAACGTCAGAACCCCGTTCTTCAAGGTGCATATTCCGGAAATGTCAACCGAAGTGTCCCTAAGGCTTATCTCAAGCACATCCTTGTCGCTCTTGACAAGACGCAGACTGGTATAAGGTTTAAGACTCAACTTATCATATTCCTTTTCAACCTTTTGGGAAATGACATACTTTTTGTTCGTCTGTGCAAAAACGCCTAAAGTCAACAGCGTCATCAAAACATAGAAATAAATTGTTCTCATAACATTATGTTTTTTTGATTAACGACTAAAAATTCCTGTTTTTGGCCCATATAAAACCCGTAAGCGTCTCCGCTTCCATGTTATCAAGCAGAAATCTTATGGTTCTATCGTCAAGTTTCTTTTTGTTGTCATACACTATCATCCTGTCGGTTTCCAGCCGTATAATATGTTCCTTGGGTTGATGGTATGCTTCCGTTGACAAGCTCTCATGTACAAAACGGGGCTTTTGCATTTCAATATCACTTTGCGCCTCCTCTATCTCAAACGGCCTTACGGTTATTTCATCTGCTTTTGCAGTCATCTGTTTATCAGCAACTTCATAGAGGTCGTAATGAAACGGCGTTTCATTTTTTTCTTTTCTGAATCCATTTTTTTCTTTCTTTGTTTCAATTTTCCCAAACGCCGTTTCATTTCCTCCCTCGGGGATTTGCTTCTCCCCCAAAGGGACAACAAGCACAAACAACAAGGCAATACATGCCGCAACCGAAATCACGCCGCCCCAAATCAGTTGTCTTTTCCTTTTCTCCGCAACTTTGGCCGATTGTTCAATCCTGTCGATTATCTCCTGTTGTCTTCTTGCATTGTCCGAACGCCTGCCAAGGGCGCAAAGCGACAGAAACAATTCCCTGTCAACGGAATATCCATCATACTGTTCTCCGGAAGAGCCGGTAAGATATTCCTCCAGTTCTCTCTGTTGAGCCTCGCTCAGTTCACCCTTGTAAAACAATTCGAACAATTCTTCTATTCTTGTTTTCATAATTCTTCTTCCTTTATCCAGTTTCTCAACTTGCTGTATGCTCTTGACAAATTCGTCCTGACGTTTGCAGGACTTATTTTTATCCTCTGCCCTATCTGTTCCGTCTTTTGCCCTTCCACATATTTCATCATCAGAATCCTGCGTTGCATTTCGGGCAGACGTTCCATCATTTTCAATATATTGTCGCATCGTCTTTCCGATTCGGCTTCCTGCTGTGCCGTTTCGTAGAATTCCATGTTGTCCACCGTTTTTTCCCTGCCTTTACGCCTGAGGTGATCTATGCACCTGCATTTGCAGATGTGAAGCACGTAAGCCTCAAAGTTGTTTATCCCGTCCAGCTCCATGCGTTTGCCATACAGATATACGAATATGTCCTGTACAATATCCTCTGCCGTACATTCATCTCCCAATATTTTCCATGCAAAAGAATGCAGTTTGGGTTGCAAGTTGACAATATGAGTTCTAAATATTTCGTCATTCACCTTTCAAAGCAGTTTTGTGGCATGTTCTTTACAAGTAGTCGCAGCAAAGTGCAAAATGTTACAAAACTTTGCAAAAAAAACACCAACCGAATGGAAAATCCGTCCGATTGGTGTCTGTTTTCTATGCCGCAAACGTTGTTACAATCAATAAGACTTGGCGAATATGACCCTTTGACGCGAAGGCTTTCCGGTCAACACGCATCTGCCTTCTTCCAACGGGCTGTCGAAAGGAATGCAACGTATTGTTGCCTTGGTCAGTTCCTTTATCCTTTCCTCAGTTTCAACCGTTCCATCCCAATGAGCGGAAATAAATCCGCCCTTGTTTTCCAAAATGTCGGTGAATTCCTCCCATGTATCGGCTTTTCTGGTGTTTTCGTCCCTGAAACGTCTTGCCTTCTCGAACAAATTGGCCTGTATTTCAACCAGAAGCCTTTCGACTGCAGGCACAACCGCATTCAAATCCGTCAATTCCTTCTCAAGGGTGTCGCGTCTGGCTATCTCGCACTTTCCTTCCTGCAAATCCCTTGCTCCCATTGTAATCCTGACAGGCACTCCCTTGAATTCGTATTCGTGGAACTTCCATCCCGGCTTGTATTCCTTTCTTGCATCATACTTGACACTTATTCCCTTGTCCTGAAGGGCTTTTTGGATTTTCTCGACCTCGCGGTTGATTTGTTCCAACTGCTCTTCCGTCTTGAATATTGGTATTATGACAACCTGCAACGGGGCAAGCTTAGGAGGAAGCACCAGTCCGTTATCGTCGGAATGGGACATTATCAGCGCGCCCATAAGTCTTGTGGAAACGCCCCATGATGTCGCCCATACATATTCAAGTTTGTTTTCCCTGGAAAGGAACTTTACGTCGAACGCCTTGGCGAAGTTCTGCCCCAAAAAGTGGGATGTGCCGGCCTGAAGAGCCTTTCCGTCCTGCATCATGGCCTCTATGCAATATGTATCTATCGCTCCGGCAAACCTTTCATTTGGTGATTTTACTCCCTGCAAGACAGGCATGGCCATATAGTCCTCTGCAAAGGAAGCATATACCTTAAGCATTTTTTGAGCTTCCTGTTCGGCTTCTTCCTTTGTTGCATGGGCAGTGTGGCCTTCCTGCCACAAGAATTCGGCAGTGCGCAGGAACATCCTCGTTCTCATCTCCCAGCGCACCACATTGGCCCACTGGTTGCACAGAATGGGCAAATCCCTGTACGATTCTATCCATCGTTTGTATGTATCCCATATAATCGTTTCGGATGTTGGCCTCACTATCAGTTCTTCTTCAAGACGGGCATCGGGATCTGGTTCCAATCCTGCCGTTCCGTCTCTTTTTGGCGTCAGTCTGTGGTGTGTGACCACCGCACACTCCTTTGCGAAGCCTTCAACATGCTCGGCTTCCTTCTCAAAAAAGGATTTGGGAATAAAAAGCGGGAAATAGGCATTCTGATGTCCCGTTTCCTTGAACATATTGTCCAATACGGATTGCATCTTTTCCCATATGGCATATCCGTAAGGCTTTATCACCATACAGCCTCTTACGGACGAATTCTCGGCCAAGTCAGCGCGTACGACTAATTCATTATACCATTCGGAGTAGTTTTCAGAACGTTTTACGAAATCTTTTGCCATTACAATTAAACTTTTAACGTATAAAATAGGTCTCAATAATTGCGGCAAAGGAAAAAAAGAGTACCTTTGCCCCAGATAGGTATGCAAAAGTACAAAATATTTACGAATTCATTTGGAAAGGAGTGACATTATGAAAATCAGGCGTTCATTTAAGCAGGCAGTATTGAATATTGGCTTGTTTGCCTTTATTTCCATACTGTTTTGGGGTTGCGGACTCTCTTTGAGTACCGTAAGTTACGATGATGTCTATTCGACATCGGATGATGATATATACCTTCGGGAAAAACCAGTAACAAGAAACGGAAACTTGGTTTATCAGGATTCAAACTATAAGAGGGATTCCAGAGTTTACAGAGAGCTTGTGACAGAGCCTTCGGAGGTTGGAACGGAATCTGCCGGAGAGGTAGCGACTGAGGATTACAGCCAGTTCGATGAGGATGACTACTATGATTATGCCTATACTGCGAGAATACGCAGGTTTTACAGACCGATAGTTTATGTTGACTATTATGCGGATTATTATACCGACATGTACTGGTACACTTACGATCCGTTCTATTGGGGAACGTCCATATATCTTGGCTATTCCTGGTGGTATCCTTCCTATTACGCAAGATGGTACGACCCATTCTACTGGTCTTTCTACCGTCCTTGGTATTACAATCCTTACTGGCACGGTCATTGGTGTTGCAATCCGTGGTATCATCACCATTATGACATCTGTTATTTCAACAGCAGGGATCACAATTCAAATCTATACAGAAACAATCCTACGGGAGGAAGCATAAGAGGCTTGAGTCGCGGCCTTTCAACAGCGGGATACGTAGAGACAAACTCATTGAAAAAGAACCTTTCCCGCAGTTCAAATGTCATAAAGGGAACATCATCCGCCAATTCGGGATTGAAAAGAGCAGACAACATGACAAAGCCAACAGCTATGGGAAACAAACAGGTGTCTTCTCTTAAAAGGAACAACGGAAATACAACCTCAACAACACGGAAGTTGGCAAAACCGAACAAGACATTCAATTCAAACAGCACCCTAAACAAACAAAACAACCTTACAACCCCAAAGAATACGATTAAGAGAAACAACAACTCATACAATCCTCCTACAACGAGAAACAGAAGCAGCAACAGCACCATCAACAGAAGAAACTACAACAACAATAGAAGCATCTCGACTCCTTCTCGCAGCATGAACAGAAGCAGCAGCATAAGTGCACCTTCCCGTTCCTCGTCCCGTTCATTCTCAACAGGCAGAAGTTCCTCATCTGGTACAAGAACATTAAGACGATAACAAACAAGAAAAACCAAATTCTTATGAAAAAGACGATAATATTGACATTGAGTTTGTTTGCTTTTTGCAGCGCCATGTCACAAAGTGCGGATTTTCCATTGTATTTCAGCAATCTCGGACTGAACGGTACTGCCAACTACATAAGCAGGGCAGGTGCCTTGGGTGCTGTAGGAGGCGACATAATGTCCTCAAACTACAACCCTGCAGGACTTGGTATCTACAAAGGAAATGAGGTGACCTTTTCTTCAGGTATAAACTTCAATTTCATGGACGCCAACAGCGACGGACTGAAATCGGATGACAACAGGACAAGTTACAATTTCGGCAACTTCGGAATGGTAGGCACGTTCAGAACCGGCTCAAAGGGATTAAAATACATTCAATTGGCTTTCGGCCTTAACAGACTGAAAAACTTCAGCGGAAGAACGAAAATAATGCGTAACGGAGTCACTACCTCATACATAGACCATACGGTAATGGATGCAATAGTAGCGGCTAACGATGCAGAAAACGACTTCATACAGGCAGGAGTGATAAACGTGGCAGATGACGGCACAATATCCTCTGTATATGAAAGCGGAACATTCAACCAAATAAAGCAGATAACTCAAACAGGTTACGTAAACGAAATAAGCTTCTCGTTAAGCGGAAACATTGACGACATGCTTTATTTTGGTGCAACCGTCGGAATTCCTTGCGCCGAATACAAGAGTGTAAGCACTTTCTCGGAGGAAAGAATAAATGCCGAGGGTGAATCCAACGGTCATTACAATTACAACGAAGTTCAGGAGTTGAGCGCAACAGGTGTCAATTTAAAATTGGGAGCAATCGTCAAACCAATAAACTTCTTGAGAATAGGAGCCGCTATACACACTCCCACATATTATTACGTGGAAGACGATTATTACTCCAAGGTGGTTTACAATTCCGCCTCCGGAAGCGTAGGACCTACGTTCATTTATGACATTCAAACTCCTTTCAGATTTTTGGGAAGTCTCGCTTTGGTCTTCGGTGACAACAAAAGCAAGGTGGCCGGAACGATAAGCGCCGATTACGAATACGCCGATTACAAGGCAATGAAGTTCAGAATGGAAGACGATGTGATGTACGAAACAGACCTGAACAATCTTATAGACAACATATTCAGACCTGCAAACACTTTGAGAGTGGGCGGTGAACTCAAACTCGGCGTCTTGAGCCTCAGGGCAGGATATGCCATGATGGGCAACCCGTACATAGAAGAACAGAACGATGCCTCATTCAACTGCATCACGGCAGGTATAGGATACAAAACAGCCTCTTACAGTTTCGACCTGGCTTATGCAAACGTCAGCGGAAATTCCAAATACTATTTCTACGACGACTTTGCAACGGCTTTGTCTAACGTAAATCATCTCGTACAGGCTACTTTTGCAATAAGATTCTGACAGATTCAAAATACAGGAAAACGTATTGAGAAAAGAAAAAAATCTTTTCTCAATACGTTTTTTTATAACTTGATTTCATTACGGCCAAATCAAATCCCGATTTTTCCTTTGCCTTTTCCATCATTTCCATTTGAGAAAATAATACAGTTCTATGACAAAAGACACCGTATAGGAAGCCAAAGCAGTTATTGCAGCCCCCGTTATGCCATACCTCGGAATGAGACAAAAACCGAGAAGAAGCGTTATTACAAGACCAATCAATGAGGCACAGGCCGTTATCCTGAAGTTGCCCCTCGAAAAAAAGTACTGAGTAAAATTGCTCGAAATACTCAACAGCAGTATGCCCATTGCGAGCAGACGTATGACCGTTACTACATCCTCAAAACCCTCTCCGAACAAAAAGACATAAAAAGAAGAAGGCAACAGACACAAAACCGTCAACGCACAAAAAGTAAACAAGGTGTTTAT
>DXGG01000161.1 GCA_019114015.1 Candidatus Onthomorpha intestinigallinarum
CCCCGGACCCGTGAAGATCAACGGTTTTCAAGACCGCCGCATTCGACCACTCTGCCAACTTTCCGTGTGCAAAGGTACGTCATTTTTTCATTCTGACAAACTATCTGCCCGTTTTTTCTGTTCCTTCACCCTAACTTTTTGTCCGTTAGAACGAAAAAAGTGCTACTTTTGCAGCAAAATTGCAGGTTTAATTTTAATTCGTAATCAAAATGGAAAAGAAGGATTTGCTTAATGAAACCATCAAGCATGTGGACATTAAAAAGATAGACTCCACTGAAATAATAGATGCAATGCGTCAGATGTCCTTTTCGTCAAGAGACACAGCCAACGCAGCCGATATTCTTCAGAGGATGATAAACGACAAGGACTGCTCCATAATCCTTACACTTGCCGGCAGCACATCGGCCGCAGGATGTATGCAGGTCTATGTCGATATGGTCAGAAACAGGATGGTGGACTGCATAGTCTCTACAGGCGCATCCATAATAGACATGGATTTTTTCGAAGCCTTGGGATTCAAGCACTACAAGGGAACGCCTTTCATCGATGACAAGTATTTGAGAAGCAACTACGTGGACAGGATATATGACACATACATAGACGAGGAGGAATTGCAACACTGTGACGCAACCGTCAAGCTTGTGGCTGACTCTCTCGAACCTCGTCCTTACTCTTCAAGGGAGTTTATCTGGGAACTGGGCAAGTGGCTTGCCGCAGGCAACGCCAAGAAAAAGGACTCGCTGATACAGGCCTGCTATGAGAACAACGTGCCTATATTCTGCCCTGCCTTTTCGGACTGTTCCGCAGGATTCGGCCTTGTGATGCATCAGGTGGAAAGACCGGACAGGCACATGAGCATAGATTCCGTGAAGGACTTTCTGGAATTGACCAACATAAAGATCAAGGCCGGCACAACGGGACTGTTCATGGTGGGAGGCGGCACGCCTAAGAACTTCGCGCAGGATACCGTTGTATGTGCCGAGGTGCTGGGTCATCAGGTTGACATGCACAAATACGCTGTGCAGATAACGGTTGCCGATGTAAGAGACGGAGCATGCTCTTCCTCCACATTGAAAGAGGCTTGTTCCTGGGGCAAGGTTGACACCACCTATGAGCAGATGGTATATGCCGAAGCCACGACGGTGGTTCCTCTCATCGCTTCCTACGCATATCACAAAAAAGACTGGGAAAAAAGACAGCCGCGCAACTTTGCGAAAATGTTTTAAGGGATTGTACCGGATTTCATGCCGTGTTACGCCCGTCGATAACTCCTTGCGTCAACCGCAAGGAGTTTTTTGTTTTTCTCTTGTTTGTTTTTGTTTTTCTTCGTATTTTTGCGGATTGATTGTTGTTTGATTCCGCGAAAATGGAATTTGATTCTGTGAAAATGTATTCAGAAAAGAAAAAAACGGATTCAGAAAAGAATATACTTTAAAGATAAAGGACACTTTTTATTTGATTATGGAAAAAAGCAAATTAGGTTTAGACTTCAAGAAAGTAGCACACGCAAAGGACTTGGCCAAGACCATATCGGATCAGGTTCAGTCTTTTGTGGACTGTTATTCTACTGTGGCTTGCGAGCGTACGCTGTGCCGTCTGGTAGGCATAGACGGGGTGGATGCCAACGGCGTTCCGCTTCCGAATGTTGTGGTTGATTTCGTAAAGGACAAGGGTATGCTTTCCAACGGCGTGCTTTTGCTTTTGGGCAATGCCGTCCTTCATACCGGATGCACCCCTTGCCAGATAGCCGAGCAGATAGCCGACGGCAGACTCGACATAACGGTTCTGCCTCAGCACGGTTTGGACAAGGCGAAGGAGGCGTTGACGCCGTTCATCAACAGCTCCATCGAGAAGATAAAGGCCAACAGACAACGCAGGGAAAACTCCATCGCGACCATAGGGGAGGGCAGCAGACCCTATCTTTATGTCATAGTTGCGACTGGAAACATCTATGAAGACGTTGTGCAGGCTCAGGCGGCGGCACGACAGGGCGCGGACATCATAGCGGTGATACGTACCACGGGACAGTCCCTTTTGGACTATGTTCCTTACGGAGCGACCACCGAAGGCTTCGGCGGCACCTTTGCCACTCAGGAGAACTTCCGCATAATGCGCAAGGCTCTGGATGAAGTGGGCGAAGAGGTAGGACGTTACATAAGATTGTGCAACTACTGTTCGGGTCTGTGCATGCCGGAAATAGCCGTAATGGGAGCGTTGGAAGGTTTGGACGTGATGTTGAACGATGCGCTTTACGGCATATTGTTCAGGGACATAAACATGCAGAGAACGCTGGTCGACCAGTTCTTTTCGAGAGTAATAAACGGCTTTGCCGGGGTGATAATCAATACGGGAGAGGACAACTACCTTACAACGGCCGATGCCTACGAGCAGGCACACACCGTTTTGGCCTCCGACCTTATAAACGAACAGTTGGCCTTTGCGGCCGGATTGCCGGAAGAGCAGATGGGATTGGGACATGCCTTTGAGATGACGCCCGATTTGGAGAACGGATTCCTCTACGAGCTGGCCCAGGCCCAGATGATAAGGGAGATATTCCCGAATGCGCCGTTGAAATACATGCCGCCTACAAAGTTCATGACGGGAAACATATTCCGCGGACACATACAGGATGCACTGTTCAACGAGATAGCCATATGGACCGGTCAGGGACTTCAGCTGTTGGGCATGATGACCGAGGCAATACATACGCCGTTCATGTCGGACCGTTATCTGTCTATAGAGAACGCGAAATATATCTTCAACAACATGAAGAACATAGGCGACGACCTCGAATTCAAGAAGGACGGTATAATGCAGACGAGGGCAAAGCAGGTGTTGGATAATGCGATAGAGCTTTTGGAGAAGATGACCGAGGAAGGTCTTTTCACGGCATTGGAAAAGGGTATATTTGCGGATGTGAAGCGTCCGCGTAACGGAGGAAAGGGATTGGACGGAGTGTTCGAAAAGGGAGAGCATTACTACAATCCGTTTATTGAACTAATGAAAGGAAAAGGAGGACAACGATAATGAGCGGCGGACTTTATTCGATGGAGAGCAAGGACTTCGATACGAAACTTGACCTTGCCAAGGTAAAACCATACGGGGACACCATGAACGACGGTAAGACTCAGATGAGTTTTACACTGCCCGTTCCATGCGGGGACGAGGCCATAGAGGCGGCAAAGCAACTGATGAAGAAAATGGGCTTTGAGAATCCTCAGGTCGTTTACTACAAGGAGCTGACCAAGGGTTTCACTTTCTTCAACTGTTACGGCAGCTGTACGCATACGGTTGACTACACGACCATACATGTTCCTAAGGTCGAGTCCAACACCATGGACATGCACCAGACGGACGAGTTCATAAAGGAGAAGATAGGCCGCAAGATAGTTGTGCTCGGAGCGTCCACCGGAACGGATGCCCACACTGTCGGAATAGATGCGATAATGAACATGAAGGGTTACGCGGGACATTACGGCATGGAGCGTTACGAGATGATAGAGGCCTTGAACATGGGTGCTCAGGTCTTGAACGAGGACTTCATAGCCAAGGCAATAGAAATCAAGGCCGATGCGTTGATAGTATCGCAGACCGTAACGCAGAAGGACGTTCACATCAAGAACCTTACGGAGTTGGTAGAGATGTTGGAGGCCGAAGGTTTGAGGGACAAGGTCATATTGTGCTGCGGCGGAGCCCGCATTACGCATGAGCTAGCCAAGGAACTTGGTTATGATGCAGGCTTCGGAATGAACACCTATGCGGATGACGTTGCCTCTTACATTGCTCAGGAGTTGGCAAGACGCATGGGCAAGTGAACAAGATGAGAAAAGAAGAAATTAAATACCAATATTTATGGAAAAGGCTCAAATCAGGGAAGTTATAGCAAGGCGTGCGGCTTTGGAACTTCAAGACGGATATGTTGTTAATTTGGGAATAGGCATACCTACTCTCATACCCAACTATTTGAAACCGGGAGTAAAGGTTCTCTTGCAGAGCGAGAACGGATTGATAGGCATGGATTCGGATGCCAAACCGGGAGAGGAAGATCCCGAATTGATAAATGCGGGAGGCGGATATGTGACCATGATAGAC
>DXGG01000162.1 GCA_019114015.1 Candidatus Onthomorpha intestinigallinarum
GTATATGGGTTCGGGAATCAGGTGTTCGCGGGTTGCATCCAAATAGGCAATGAAATCCTTCAGGCCGTTCTCCGAATGGAATCTTTCTTTCGTGAAATTGTTTTCTGAATCCGTTTTTCTCAAATCTGAAATCGTCAGCTCTATTCCTTTGTTCAGATAAGCCAATTCCCTCAAACGGGAAGCAAGTGTGGAATAATCGTATTCGGTAACGGTAAATATCTCGTCATCTGGCAGAAATTCCACCATTGTACCCTGCTTGTCGGTAGCGCCTGCCTCCCTTACGGAATACTGAGGCACTCCCCTTCTGTACTCCTGCTCGTATTTCTTTCCGTCCCTGCACACCACTACCTTCAACCACTTGGACAACGCGTTCACGCAGCTCACCCCCACTCCGTGCAGTCCTCCCGACACCTTGTAGGAGCCCTTGTCGAACTTTCCTCCCGCATGAAGCACCGTCATTACGACCTCAAGGGCCGAGCGTCCTTCCTTAGGGTGCATGTCAACAGGTATTCCACGACCGTTGTCTACAACCCTTATCGAATTGTTCTCCAATATGGTCACATCTATCCTCGTACAGAATCCCGCAAGCGCCTCGTCTATGGAATTGTCCACAACCTCATAGACCAAATGGTGCAATCCCCTTACGTTCACGTCTCCTATGTACATCGCAGGTCTTTTCCTGACCGCTTCCAGACCCTCCAATACGTTTATGTTGGCAGCAGTATATTCTCCGTTGTTCTTCAATTGTTCGCTCATAGCTTTATCCGTTCTTTTTTCGAGCCACAAAGATACGAAAAAAACAGCATTTGCAATACGGAATTTGAAGGCAGGATTTTTTTTTGTAGTTTTGCACTTTCTTAACAAATGACAGAAATGAATACAAGCGTGAACATCAAGAAGTATTTGCCGCATCTGGCGGCGGTTGCGGCCTTTGTAATCGTCAGCATCGTCTATTTCTCGCCGGCATTGCGCGGTGATAGGATTTTCCAAAGCGACATGAGCCACTTTGAAGGAATGTCCAAGGAACTGAAAGACTACAACGAGCAGAGCGGCAAACGGGTAGGCTGGACCAATTCCATGTTCTCCGGCATGCCTTCCTATCAGATAATGGGTCCTGAGACCCAAAACGTATTCGATACGGTGAAAAAGCCCCTCACGCTTTGGGGACTGGATTTCAATGCGGGCATACTGTTTCTGATGATGCTCGGATTCTATGTCTTCATGAGCGTCATGGGAGCAGGACCCTTGGTGTCTTTCTTTGCTTCAGTAGCATACGCCCTTGGGTCCTACAACATAATAATAATAGGCGTGGGACACATCACCAAGGCCTGGGCAATGGCCATGATGGCTCCCGTTCTGGCGGGAATGATACTTTGTTTCAGAAAGAAATACCTTTCGGGAGCGGCGCTGTTCACCTTTGCGCTCGGAATGCAGATATATTTCAATCACATACAGATAACATACTACAACCTTATTGCCGCACTGGTTCTCGGAGCATGCTACATGGTCTATGCAATAAGGGAAAAGCAAGTGAAGGACTTCCTGAAAAGTTGTGCGCTGCTGCTATGCTGTGCCCTTTTGGCTCTTATGCCAAACTCGACACACCTTCTGCTCAACAGCGAATACGTTGAGGAAACGATGCGCGGGGGCAGCGAACTGACGATAAAGTCCGACAACGCCTCGGACAAGAACATAAACGACCGCGGTCTAAGCATAGACTACGCATATCAGTGGAGTTACGGCATAGGCGAAACGTTCACCCTTATGATTCCCGACTTCAAGGGCGGAGGAGGCTCCGACCACAGACTGGAAAAGCTGGCCGAAAGCAGAATAAACCAATTGCAGACCACACAACCCGCACAGGCTTCCTCCCCTCAGATAAACTACGTGGCCAACCAATACGTCGCCTCAACCTATTGGGGTGAGCAGCCCTTCACTTCCGGACCCGTATATGTGGGAGCGATTGTCGTATTCCTTTCCCTTCTCGGTTTCATACTGATAAAGGGTGTGGAACGCTGGTGGCTTCTTGTTGTGACGGTGTTGTCCATATTGATTTCATGGGGAAGCAACTTCATGCCGCTAAACGAGTTCCTTTTCAACCACCTGCCTTTATACAACAAGTTCAGGACGCCTTCCATGATACTTGTACTTGCGAATGTGACCCTTGTGATAACGGCCTTTTTAGCCTTGAAACAGTTCCTTCGTTCCGACATTAAGGAAAACGAAAAGATGAAGGCGTTATACATAAGCGGAGGCATAACGGCGGGATTCTGTCTGTTGTGTGCCCTGATACCGTCCTTGTTTGCCGGTTTCTCGTGTTCCAAGGACGCATTGTTCGAACGTATGCTCGGAGACAGCTTCATACAAGCCCTTTACGAGGACAGGAAGAGCTGTTTTGTTGCCGACAGTTTCCGTTCGTTTGTCTTCATAGCCGTAGCTTTTGCCGTGCTTTGGCTTACTGCAAAGGGCAAGTTGAAAAAAGGTTTCGTGGCCATAATCGTTATAGGCTTGGCATCCGTCATAGACCTTTGGCAGGTTGACAAGCGTTATCTGAACGATCAGGACTTCAGAAAGCCTTACGAAATGGCCATAAGCTCCAACAATGCCATAGATTCCATAAAACAGCAGGCGGAAGAGAGGAATCTAAGCCATTACAGGGTGTACGACCTTTCGGTCAACACCTTCAACGATGCCTCTACCTCCTATTTCGTTCCGACCATAGGCGGATACCATGCGGCAAAGCTGCAAAGGTATCAGGACATCATAGATTTCTACCTTGTCAATCCAAAATACATGCAGAAGGATTTGAATGACAGTACGCTTGCAGCCTCCAACCAACTCAGGGAGTTTTACAGAGCCTATTCCTCACAGATAAACTGTCCTAACCTCGGGGTATTGAACATGCTGGATGCAAGGTTTGTCATACTGCCTGCAGGCGAGGGCAACTACACCGTGATAGAGAACAGTGAGGCTTGCGGAGCGGCGTGGTTCGTTCCCAAGGTGGAATACGTCAACTCCGCAGACGAGGAAATACTTGCACTGGACAACTTCAACCCTGCCGACAAGGCGGTGGTGAACAAAACGTTTGCAAAAGCGATAGACAAAAACAACTCATTCGATTCTACTGCAAGCATAGAGCTTGTGCCGCAAGCGGTGAACAATCCCGACTACAGACAATACAGGACGAGTTCAAAGACAAGCCAACTGGCAGTCTTTTCCGAGATATACTACGACAAGGGCTGGAAAGCCTACATAGACGGCAAGGAAAGCGAGGTGATAAGGGCCGACTATGTGTTGAGGGCATTGCAGATACCGGCCGGAGAACACACGGTAGAGTTCCGCTTCGAGCCTGACACGCTCCGCCGCTTCACTCCCATCAACCTGGCAGGTTCCATTCTGGTTGCCTTGCTGGTATTGGGAGCCGTGGCGATGCCGCTGTACAAAAGATTACGAGAAAAGAAAATGAAGAAATAAAAAAGAAGGACTCCTATTTCATGGAGTCCTTCTTTTGTTTTGCCCATTCTGCGATGGTTTCGCTTTTTTCGTTCAGCAGTCTGCCCTTCTGCCATTTGACCTCGGGATAGTCGCGCTTGAGGTTGGCCTCGCTGCTCTCTATGCCCGAACTGCCCGATGTCGCAAATGGGATTACGGTCTTTCCCGCAACATTGCAGCTTTCGAGAAAGGTGTTTATAATCCTCGGACAGGTGTACCACCAGATGGGATAACCCAAAAAGATGATGTCATAGTCTTCCGTCCTCACCTTTTCCTCCGCCATTTGCGGACGGGAGGACTCGTCTTCCATTTCGACCGTACTGCGGCTTTTCTTGTCGCGCCAGTCCAAATCCTTGTCCGTATAAGGCACCGCAGGCCTTATCTCAAACAAGTCTCCGCCGGTTGCTTCGGCTATCGTCTGAGCCGCCTGACGGGTATTGCCCGTGCAGGAAAAATAGGCAACCAGCACTTTCTTCTCTTGTGAATAAGCTGTCATGACAAATAAAAATGATAAGATTACACAAATAAACTTCTTCATACCCGTGGAGTTTCCAGTTTCTTTTCCAACGGTTGGCCTTTGCGTTTTATTGTCACAAGACCAGAAGACTCAAGGCCATTACCGCCATTCCCGCAATCACTCCGCCTATTCCCCAATGGTGATGTCCGTATTTCTCCGTTCCGGGAAGCAGTTCGTCGAAAGATATGTAAACCATTATGCCCGAAACCATGGCAAGCAA
>DXGG01000163.1 GCA_019114015.1 Candidatus Onthomorpha intestinigallinarum
TGTCAACACTGCGGACATAGTGCTTACAAGGACGGTACGATTCCGCGAAACGATACGGTATTTTTGGCTGCCGGCGGAATGCGCGGTCATTCGGGGGGAGGCTTTTCGTCCGGTGGCGGATGGGGAGGCGGCTTTTCCGGCGGTGGAGGCGGAGGCGGCAGTTTTTAAAGTGAAAAACAAGACAGTAAAATATTAAATACAAGAATAGAATCATGAACAAGAAAATTATTCCCGTTGTTGTCATAGTTGCAATAGTCGTGATATTGGCAGGATGGATTGCAACATCGTACAATTCCATGGTTTCCAAGGATGAGAACTGTTCGAAGCAGTGGTCCAAGGTGGAAAGCCAATATCAAAGACGTATGGATCTTATTCCGAATCTTGTAAGTACGGTTAAGGGTTATGCTTCACATGAGGAAGCGACGCTGCTTAAGGTAATAGAGGCTAGAAACAATGCAACACAAGTGAAGATTGATGCGAACAACATGTCGGAAGCTCAAATGGAACAGTTTCAGGCAAGTCAGGATGCCCTTACGTCCGCATTGAGAGGTTTGAATGTGGTCATTGAACGTTATCCTGATTTGAAAGCGAATCAGAACTTTTTGGAGTTACAGAGTCAGTTGGAGGGTACGGAAAACAGAATAGCGGTAGAAAGACAGCGTTATGCCGACATGGTCAAAGAATTCAATACAAAAATCAGAAGATTTCCTTCAAACATAGTAGCCTCTCTTTTCGGCTTTGAGAAAAAACCTTATTTTGAAGCTCTTTCCGGAGCTGAAAATGCCCCTAAGGTTGAGTTTTAACGTTATACAGGCAGATGGAAGAAAACCAAAACAATACACCATCCCAATATACAGGCAAGACCACTTCCATAAGAGGCATGTTTCAGGACTGGTTTTTGGATTATGCCTCATATGTCATATTGGAGAGGGCTGTACCTCACATAAACGACGGACTGAAACCCGTTCAAAGGAGAATACTCCATTCCATGAAAGAACTCGATGACGGTCGGTACAACAAGGTGGCCAACATAGTGGGCAACACCATGAAATACCATCCCCACGGCGATGCTTCAATAGCGGGGGCATTGGTTACCATGGGACAGAAGGACCTTTTGATAGACTGTCAGGGAAACTGGGGCAATATACTTACTGGAGACAGTGCGGCAGCACCGCGTTACATAGAAGCAAGACTTTCTAAGTTCGCTTTGGAGGTCGTATTCAATCCCAAAACCACAACATGGCATCCGTCCTATGACGGACGTAATGAAGAACCTGATACATTGCCGGTGAAGTTTCCTCTTTTGCTTGCACAGGGAGCGGAAGGCATAGCGGTGGGTCTTGCGTGCAAGATATTGCCTCACAACTTCAACGAGCTGATAGATGCATCCATAGCAATATTGCATGGAGAGGATTTCAGCATTTACCCAGATTTTCCTACTGCGGGACTGATTGACGTGTCCAAATACAATGATGGTCTGCAGGGAGGAAGAGTCAGGGTCAGGGCAAGGATAAAACAGTTGGACGCAAAGACGATAGTCATAACGGAGATACCTTTTACAACCACTGCGGACTCGCTCATAGACTCCATAGTCAAAGCCTGCGAGAAGAATCAGCTGAAAATAAAAAAGATAGACAACAATACGGCTCAGGATGTGGAGATACGTCTGAGTCTTCCGGCAGATACCTCTCCCGACCAGACGATAGATGCCCTTTATGCCTTTACGGACTGCGAGATAAGCCTTTCTCCAAATTCATGTGTCATAGAAAACGAGAAACCACGTTTTGCATCGGTATCGGACATTTTGAGAGCATCCACACAAAACACGGTCAACCTGCTCAAACGCGAGCTTGAAATAAAACTTGGTGAACTTAACGAAAAAGGCTTCTGGATTTCGCTTGAGAGAATCTTCATCAAGGAAGGCGTTTACAAGCTTATGGAAAAATGTACGAGCGACGAACAGATAGACAATACCATAACGGAAGGTTTGAAACCTTTTGTAGCCAACCTGATAAGGGAAGTCACCATTGAGGATGTGCACAGGTTGAGAAAGATTCCGATAGACAGGATTTCCAAATACAACAGCGACAAGGCGGATGACAACCTTAAGGCGATAAAGGACGAGATAAAAGCTGTAAAATACGATTTGAACCATCTTACCGACTATGCCGTGGCATATTTCGAAAGAATAAAGGCCAAGTACGGAAGGGAAAGGAAAACCGAAATAAGGAATTTCGACTATATAGAGGACAGTTCGGTAGCCATAGCCAACGAAAAGCTCTACTGCAACTACAATGAAGGCTTTGTTGGTTACAAACTGAAGAATGACAGCTATATATGCGACTGTTCTTCCATGGATGACGTCATCGCAATAAGAAAAGACGGAACGTTTGTAGTCAGGAAGGTTCAGGAAAAGGAGTATCTGGGCAAAAAACTCATACACGTAGGCGTTTATCACAAAAATGACGAAAGGACAACCTACAATATGGTTTATCAGGACGGTGCCTTCGGTAAGTTCTATGTGAAAAGGTTCAACATAACGGGCGTTATAAGAGGCAAGGAATACAGTCTTACAAAAGGCTCCAAAGGAAGCAGGATAGTGTATCTTAGCGTCAATCCCAACGGAGAGGCGGAAAGGATAAAG
The DNA here is from genome assembly GCA_019114015.1 of Candidatus Onthomorpha intestinigallinarum. Taxonomy (GTDB): domain Bacteria; phylum Bacteroidota; class Bacteroidia; order Bacteroidales; family P3; genus Onthomorpha; species Onthomorpha intestinigallinarum. The sequence continues at coordinate 2,645 of DXGG01000163.1, forward strand.
GTAAACCTGAAACCTGCTCCGCGAATGAGATTGAACCACATAGAATACGATTTTGCAGAACTTGCAATAAAGTCCAAGAGCGCCCAGGGCAACATCCTTACGCCGAGAGTGGTAACGACAATAAGCAAGAAAAGCGAAGGCGTATCCACTCTCAGTGCAAGAAAGATATGGTTCGACCAGTCAATAAGACGCTTGAACGATGATGGACGGGGATTGTTTCTCGGAGAGTTCTCGGGTGAGGACAGGATTCTTACCGTTTATGCTTCTGGTCATTACAGACTTACAAATTATGATCTGTCCAACCATTTCGATGACGACCTTCTGGTAATAGAGAAATTCAATTCCGAAAAACCGGTTTCCCTTTTTTATCTCGAGGCGGAAAGCAAATGCGTTTATTTCAAGCGGTTTTTGATAGAACAGAGCAACAAGAAGATAAATATTTTCGAAGAACAGAAAGACTCCAAACTGATATGTGTTTCAACGGATTGGAGACCCGTTGCGGAAATAGACGGCAAGGAAGTGGTTATAGAGGATTTGGGTGATATCAAGAAATACAGGGCAAAGGGCAAAAAAATATCAAAGGACGATAAATGCGATGTGAAATTCACAACTCCTTTGCCTTATGAGGAAAAGACGGAGGACAAACGGTGACGGACGATGACGGAAACGAGGAATTAAACGACAAGGACGGCTTACAGGCCTCCTTGTTCTAAAAAGTACGGTGATATGAAGAATAAATTTTTTTTGATTACGGTTCTTGCCTTTGCAGTGTTTGGTTTTTCAAACCTCAAGGCACAACAGGCGGCACAACAGTTCAAGTTGAACCAGAGGGACAGTGCGTCAAGGGATGTGGTTTATTTCTGTTGTACAGACCGATTGATTCTGACAAATGACAACATAAATCGCATGAATCTCGATTTGGTCGACAGCGCAACGGGAAATGAATTGATAAGAAAGTACACTCATATCGTAGACAAGGTCAATGACAGCATTATATTGTCGACATTCAGGAACGGATTGTTGTCCGAATTGCGTTCATACGGCTTCGAGGTTGCGGAAGTGAAAAAGGAGGACATGCCGAAGCAGTTCGACTTAAGACATCACACCGTTGAGGTGGCGCAACTGGAGCTTGAGGAGTATTCTTTTGTTGACAGCGTAAGCACAATGCAGGGAGAGCATCGTGCGATGCAGAAAATGCTCAACGGCATAAGGCTGAATGCATGGATTGTATACAACGGAGAGGACACCAATTCCATGCAGATGTTTTTTTGTGACGAACAGATGACGGATGAATTCCACGGTTTTGTCGAAAAGGAATCGGGTAAGTATTATGCGAATTACACCCTGACCAGGATAAATCCAAATGATGCCTATATCCTTTCCGACTATACGGCAAAGGTTTGCGCAAGATATTTCTTCAATTTTCTGATAAACCGTTATGTATGGTTCCAAACAGGGGGACAGGACAAGAACTATTACGGCATAAACGAAGACAACGAACTGATGTACGACTCTTCGCCTTTTGACAATTTCGACATAATAACGCAGGAGGATTAAAGAAAACGTTTGTCGTTTGAGGCGTTTTATTCAAATCAAAATCCGTTTTTTTCTTTTCTGAATTCATTTTTTTCTTTTCAGAAAAGATTTTTGCGAAACTTGATTCCGGAATCATGAATTTTGAAGACATACTCGATTACAGGCAGAAACAGAGGTATTATTCCGAATTGTGCACTATGATTTCGCCCGAAAGGGTTGCCTTGTTCGAAAAGGTGGTTGAGGAAAGAACCGACATGCAGTGCGTTGTTTTGGAAAACATATACCAGTCACAGAACGCTTCGGCCGTTTTGCGTACGTGCGACTGTCTCGGCCTGCAACAGGTGCATGTAATAGAGAATGACAATCTCTACCGCATCAATCCCGATGTCGCTTTGGGTTCGAGCCGTTGGTTGGATTTGCACAGATACAACAGGAAGGCCGACAATACCTCGGATTGTCTTGCCTCGCTCAAGGCGAAAGGCTACATGATTGTGGCCACACTGCCTCACGAAAAGAACGTTTTTTTGAACGATTTGGATGTAAGCCGGAAACTTGCCGTTGTATTCGGCAACGAGTTGAACGGTTTGTCGCAGGCGGCGATTGAGGCGGCGGACATATACATGAAGATACCGATGTACGGTTTTACAGAGAGTTTCAACATATCCGTTTCGGCTGCCATAACGATGCAGAACCTTGGTACGAGGCTGAGAGAAAGCGGAACGGATTACAGGTTGAGCCCTCAGAGGAGACTCGATACCTTGATAAAGTGGGCAAAACGCTCCATAAAGCGCAGTGATCTTGTGGAAAAGGAGCTCATGAAACGATTGTTTGACTTGTAACATTGAATGATATGGATTTTTCCGCGAAGATAGCCGGTATGGTGTCTTTGCCGGTCGGCAATGTGGCCAATGCCGTAAGGCTTTTGGAGCAGGACTGCACCATAGCTTTCATAGCCCGTTACAGAAAGGAGGCTACGGGTTGTATGGACGAGGTAGAGATAGGCAGGATAAGGCAGGAGTTGAACCGTCTGAAGCAGATGGAGGAGCGCAGGGCGTTTGTGTTGAAGAGCATAGGGGAACAGGGCGGACTGGACGGGGATTTGAAAAGAAGGATAGAGGAGGCCGTAAGCCTTAGCGAGATAGAGGACTTGTACATGCCTTACAAGCCGAAACGCAAGACCAGGGCGGTTATGGCAAAGGAGAAAGGGTTGGAGGACCTGGCCGTTGCGATAATGCGTGAAAGGGATGTGGATGTCGGGTCTTTGGCTGAACGGTTCGTTAATCCTTTGAAAGGTGTTGTCGATGCTGACAATGCTTTGGAGGGAGCAAGGGACATAGTGGCGGAATGGATAAACGAACAGGCCGTACTCAGGCAGAGGGTGAGGAAATACTTTTTTCGCAATGCCTTTGTGGAGGTCGGCAGGGCAAAGGGTTACAAGCAGGATTCCAAATACGCACAATGGGTTGACTGGAGGGAAAGGGCGGCGAAGGCTCCGAGTCACAGGGTATTGGCCTTGTTCAGGGCGGAAAGGGAAAATGAATTGAGGCTGTCCTTTCAGGTGGAGGATGAAGAGGAATTGAAGGAAGTGGTTTACCGAACGGTGACAAGGCGCAGGGACACATCGTGTGCAAGGCACAAGATAAAGGCTGCGGATGATTGTCTTGGGCGATTGCTTCTTCCGTCTTTGGAGACGGAGTTGAGGACGTGGATGAAGGACAGGGCGGATGTGGTTGCGATAGACGTGTTTTCACGTAACTTGAGACAACTTTTGATGTCTTCCCCGTTGGGAGAGAAAAGGGTTCTGGCGATAGACCCCGGATACAGGACGGGATGCAAGGTTGTTTGTCTCGATTCCCACGGCATGTTGCTGCATCATGATGTGATATATCCTTTTGCTCAAATGGAAAAGGCCGGAGAGAGGCTTTTGTTTCTTGTGAAAAAGTATGACATTGAGGCTGTTGCGATAGGTAACGGTACGGCTTCGAAAGAGACTGCGGATTTTGTGCGTTCGTTGGATTTTGGCGGGGATTTGACGGTTGCGATTGTCAATGAGAGCGGAGCGTCCGTTTATTCCGCTTCGGAGCTTGCAAGAGAGGAACTGGGCGATTACGACATAACTGTAAGGGGAGCGGTAAGCATAGGTAGGCGTTTGCAGGATCCGTTGGCCGAACTGGTCAAGATAAGTCCCGAATCCATAGGAGTGGGGCAGTATCAGCACGATGTGGACCAGAGAAAGTTGAAGGAGAGCCTTCAACAGACGGTAGAGAGTTGTGTAAATCAGGTAGGAGTGGAACTGAACACTGCAAGCAGGGAGCTGTTGTCCTATGTTTCGGGCATAGGTCCTGTTCTTGCCGGCAGCATAATCGAATACAGGAAAGAGCATGGAGGATTTGCAACCCGCAGGGACTTGTTGAATGTAAGGCGTTTCGGACCAAAGGCTTTTGAGCAGGCGGCCGGATTCCTGCGTATAAGGCATTCGTCGAATCCTTTGGATGCAACGGCGGTTCATCCCGAAAGATACTCTCTTGTGGAGCGTATGGCGAAGGATGCGGGTTGCACTGTGGAACAGCTGATAGCGGACAGGGACAGACGCGATGCGGTAGTGTTGGACAGATATGTCGGAAATGATTGCGGTATGCCCACATTGAGGGACATAATGCAGGAATTGGAAAAGCCCATGAGGGACGTGCGTACTAAATTTGAGCAAACGACGTTTGATAAGGGGGTGAATACCATCGAGGAACTGCGTGTCGGACAGATACTTGACGGTGTTGTCACCAACATAACGGCTTTCGGGGCTTTTGTTGACATAGGCGTTCATCAGGACGGCCTGATTCATATCAGTCAGGTGAGCAACCGTTATGTCGATGATTTGAACAGCCTACTGCATCTCAACCAAAAGGTCAGGGTGAAACTGATTGACCTTGACATTGCAAGGAAAAGAATTTCCTTGTCCATGAAGGATGTGGATTGAAAATAGATATTCTGAATATGAAAAGGTTTTTTAAGATATTGTTTTTTGTTTTGCTTTTCCACTGTGCAGCCTTTGATGCACGGGCACAGTTGTTCAAGGCGTTTGTAATAGGAGGCGTGAACATAGCACAGATAGACGGTGACGAGGTTTACGGATACAAGAAGGTTGCACCGCAGTTGGGAGCCGGTGTTATGGTGCCTTTGAATCCCCGTACGCCATACAAGGGATGGCAGGCGAGCCTTGAGTTGCTCTATTCTCAAAAAGGAGCGAGAGAAACTCTTGATCCCTTTGCATACAAATCTTCCTTGCATTATGTCGATATACCGCTTATGATTCATTATATAGACCCTTACGGAGGCTTGACCTTCGGATTGGGATTGCAGTACGGAAGGCTGTTCAAAATAAAGGAGGATTGGGGTCTGCCTGAAAAGATAATAAACGGTTTCGAACGTCCTATGGTAAACGGTGTGCCCGCATTCAACAAGAACGACCTGAGCTTCGTGGCCGATGTCCGCTTTACGGTATGGAAAAACTTCAAGCTGAACTTCAGATATCAGTACTCGCTTCTGCCGATAAGGGAAGAGGTGTGGTATTACAACGGTTATCCGGCAGGGACTCAGGAATTCAAGAGCTGGTCAAGGGATTTCAGAAACAATTACATGAGCCTGCGCGTGATATATGTCATAAACGAAAGGGACAGCAGGCAGTTGGACAGAAACATTAACAG
>DXGG01000164.1 GCA_019114015.1 Candidatus Onthomorpha intestinigallinarum
ATAATCAAGAGAATAGAGAAAAACGTGTCCGAAGGCATAAAACAACTGAGACGGTCATGAAAAGGAGTTTGTTGATAGTTGCTTTGGCGGTTCTTTACGCGGCAGTCTTTTCCTCCTGCGGCGATTCGGAGGTGTACAAGGAGTACAGAACCGTTCCCTCATACAAGTGGGAAAGGATAGGAAAGGGCAAGGTCATCGCCTTCGACAAGATAAACATAAGCAATACGGATGATGTCTATGACGTATCGGTCATGGTTCGTCATACTCCTTACATCAACGAGGATGCTGTCAAGTTTCTGATGCGCATCGTTTCCCCTTCGGGAATCACGAGGGAGAGCATGCACACCATAAAACTCAAGGACCGTACGGGAGAGAAATGGCTGGGGGATGCTTTGGGCGACATAATAGATTTGGAGGAGACCTGCAAGACCTTCATGACCTTTCCGGAAAAGGGCGACTATACCATAGAACTCGTGAATCTGAGTACGAAGTATGAACTTGTAGGCATAATGGAGCTAGGCATAAGGATTGTCAAGTCCGACCTTGACTACAAAACGAAGGAATAGCCATGACTGATGACTTTTTGAAGAATCCGTTCAAAAAGCATTTGGATACCATACTCAGGACGCTTCCTTCCTTGCCGGGTGTTTACAGATACCTTGACAAGGAAGGAAACGTCATATATGTAGGCAAGGCCAAGAATCTGAAGAACAGGGTTCTGTCCTATTTCCGTTCGGATGCCAACCTTTCTCTCAAGACCAGGATGCTTGTCCGCAAGATTGCGGACATAAAGCTGATAGTTGTGAACAACGAGACAGAGGCCTTGCTGCTGGAGTGTAACCTAATAAAGAAATACAAGCCGAAGTACAACGTCATGCTTAAGGACGACAAGTCCTATCCGTGGATATGCATTTCCAACGAGGATTATCCGCGGGTGTTCACCACAAGACACAGGAAAAAGGACGGCTCGGTGTATTACGGTCCTTATCCGAGCGGCAGGATGTTGAAGGATTTGATGGCTCTGATACGTCAGATGTTCCGTTACAGGCTGTGCACCCAGAGCATGACTGAGGAATCGGTGGCAAAGGGCAGGCACAAGGCTTGTCTGAACTATCAGATGAAGTTGTGCGATGCCCCATGTGTGGGATATGTATCGAGGGAGGACTATATGCAGACGATATGCGAGATACGCAGGATGCTCAGGGGGGATTTCACACAGCTCAAGCGCGAGATGAAGGGCAGGATGATGCGGTATGCAGACAACCTCGAATTCGAGAAAGCCCAGCAGGTAAAGGAGAAGATAGCCATGTTGGACGAATATACGGCAAGGACTGCTGTCATATCCAATTCCGACACCAATGTGGAGGTGTATGCTTGTGTCGGGTTCGACAGAAGCATAATGGTCAATGCGATGAAGGTTGTGGGAGGCTGCATAATAGCTTCATTCTCCCAGATGGTGGAGTGCAGACTGGAGGAAACGGAGGATGAGCTGCTCGCTTCGTTCATAACGCAGACGAGGGAGAACCTTTCATGGCAGGCGGAGGAGATACTGTTGGAACACAAGATAGACCTGCCTGATGATTACGTGCGGCAGACTGTGCCTGTCACCTCGGAGAAGAAACAATTGCTGGAGTTGTGTCACCGCAACGCCCTTTTTGCCAAGAGCGACAGGATAAAGAAAGAGACCTTGCTCGACCCCGAACGCTGGAGCAACCGCCTTGTGGAGCAGATGCAGAAGGACCTTCATTTGCCCAAACCGCCTTATCACATGGAGTGCTTTGACAATTCCAACATTCAGGGCAACTATCCGGTTGCAAGTTGTGTGGTGTTCAGGAACTGCAAGCCTTCGAACAGGGAATACAAGCATTTCAACATAAAGACGGTTGTGGGTGCCAATGATTTTGCATCCATGAAGGAGATAGTGTACAGGCGTTACAGCAGGTTGAAGTCGGAGGGAAAGCCATTGCCTGACCTGATTATTGTGGACGGCGGCAAGGGTCAGCTCTCGGCTGCGGTGGAAAGCCTTGAGGCTCTGGGACTTTTCGGTCTCATACCCATTATCGGCATAGCCAAGCGGCTGGAGGAGATATTCTTCCCGTTCGATCCTTATCCCTTGTGCATAGACAAGCGTTCCAACAGCCTGAAGGTAATACAGCACATAAGGGATGAGGCACACCGTTTCGGCATAACCTTCCACAGGTCAAAGCGCAGCAAGGCCACATTCCGCACCTCTCTGACCGACATAGAGGGAATAGGGGACAAGACAGCCCAGGACCTGTTGATAAGATTCAATTCGGTAAAGCAGATAAGCGAAGCCTCGCTTGAGGAGCTTGTAAAGTGTGTAGGACCTTCAAAGGCGCGGAAAGTGTATGACCACTACCACAAGGAATACTGACGAAACCTTACAGACATTTCTTTGAACCGAGGGACAGCTTCGTGCTTATGGTTATGCCGAAGAAGTTGTACCAGTCCTTTGTGTTGGAATTACCCCTTGCGGTGTTGTGAGGGTGATAGTATCCTTCCATTCCGCTTAATTCGTGTGTTCTGTCGGCGGCTTCTGCGGACAGTTCTCCGCCCCAGTTTACAAGTGTTTCATGATCGACATATTTTGTGCTTATGTCGTCAAGGTAATCGGTGAATGTTTTTCGGAAACCCCACTGAAGGCCTATGCATACATATTTTCCGAGGCTGAACTTCATGCCCAGTCCGAACGGTATGGCAAAACCGTAACGGGAATAGGCCTTTGGATAGCCTTCCATGCCTTGTCCTTCGGTGTTTAGTGGACGCAGTTCCACTTCTTCCTGCTCAAGCGTTATGGGATTGTTTACAATTGCCTTGGGATTGAAATAAAAACCGGCTATTCCGGCAAACAGGTAAGGTGTAATGCGGTGAAGACGGCTGCCGGTCTGGTAACTGAAGAAATTGAACTCACACATAAGGTTCAGCTCATTCAGATTGGAATGAAAGCTCAGGTTTCTCGGATTGTTGAAGTGTGCGTCCTCGCCTTCTATCCTTGTGAAGTTCAAGCCTGCATTTATTGTCCAGCGGGAGTTTATGTTGTAGCGGGCAAAGATTCCGCCAAGGAAGTTGGTGTTGTAAAAGTCAAAACTGGATTCGAACTGATTCCATTGTGCGTTTTTTTCATTGCTGTTGAAGGAAGAGTTTATGTCTCCCACGTAATTGGACCCTCCGAGGAGTACTCCGAATTCCCATTTGCTCAATTGGGCTACGGCTGAAAAACATGCAAGAACCAACGAAATCAAACATAGTGCCTTTCTCATGATACAAGGATTTAATTCATTGCAAAAATAGCACTTATTTTCGAATGCGGCATCAGCCGTATCAGTATTTGCTAAAATCCATCACCTCAAGGTCTTTGGCTTTGCCCTTGTCAAGAGCAAGACGGACAAGGGTGCATTTGTTGTGTATTCCCATCTTGCCGCATGCTCCCGGATTGATGAGCAGAAAGTCGAAATCCCTGTCATACATGACCCTTAATATGTGGGAATGTCCGCAAAGGAATATGTCCGGCTTCTCATCCCTGAACCTTTTAATCAGCGACGGGTTGTAGTGCTTAGGATAGCCGCCTATGTGGGTCATCATGAGCCTTAGGTTTTCCAGAGTGAATATCTGGAATTCCTTTACGTCGTTCAGTTCGTATCTGTTGTCGCAGTTGCCCCATACGGCTATGGTGGGCTTGAACAGTCTCAACTCTTCAAGTACCTCGTCCGAGCCTATGTCGCCGCAGTGCAGTATTATGTCCGTGTCCTTGAAGAATTCGTAAACCTGTTTGGGGACCCTGCCGTGAGAGTCGCTCATTACACCGATGCGTTTCATCTTTTCATTCAATTATTATTTCATCCGTGAACAGCCATGCCTTTTCCCCTTTTGACAGATGCCAGTCGGGGTTGACTCCTGTGTTTTTTGCCTTTATCTTTATGTAACGTGCGTTTATTTCCTTGCTGGTAAAGAACGTATGGGTTATGCATCCGCTTTTGTCTTGCGGTATTTCGTTGTCTATTTTCTCCAGCAGCCTGAAATTGATACCGTCATCCGATACGTGGTATTCAACCGTGAGCGGCATGAATATCCAGCTTTTCTCATCCTGTATGAAGTTTCCGCCAACTCTTTTGATTCTTTGTTTCTCTCCGAGGTCTGTGACGGCTTCCAGGTCTTCGCCCCAGTAACCTTGCCAGCAACCCAGTTTCCAGTTGTCCGTTCCCCGTTTCAGGTCAATAAGACCCTGGTCGCCTCCGGCGGTGTATTGCGGGTCGTATTTGGTCAGAATCTTTATGCTCCGGCCTTTAGGTATCTTGTAAAACCTGCACTCCACGCTTTGGGAGCTCGTTCCGTTCTTGGCATATATCACTATGTTCCGGCTGTCGTGTATGCTGAAGGAACCTTCTCCCAAAAAGTTGCGGCAAGTGCCGTCCCCGAACTCCACAACGATGGTGTCGTCCTTGCAGAACGCATTGACATCTACCGTAAGGCTGTCCGTGAATGTACCCGTTCCCTCATAGCTGAGACTGGGCGATATGCAGATGAGATTGTCCTTTATCCTGCTTGTGGGCCTTGATGATTCGGCACGGCCGAATTCCATGATTGGCTTGTCGGTCATTGCAAATTCCAGAACGCCTCCGTCCTTTATGTCGTCATAGTTCAGATATGTTTTGTCGTATTCCTTGCCGTTCAGTTTCAATGACCTTACGTAAGCATTCTGTTCGGCTCCTTGTGCAATGATTTCAAATTTCTTTCCGTTTTCAAGGTTTATGGTCACCTTGTCGAACAGAGGTGCACCTATAACGTATTGATTGCTTGCAGGACATACGGGATAGAATCCCATGGCACTCATTACGAACCATGCGGACATCTGTCCCGCATCATCGTTGCCGCATATACCGTCCGGACGGTTTGAGTACAGTTCGGTGAGAATGCGTCTTACAAGTTCCTGAGTTCTGTATGCCTTGCCTGCATAGGCGTACAGATAAGCCGTGTGTTGGGACGGTTCGTTTCCGTGACAGTATTGTCCTATAAGTCCGGTGACATCGGCCTGTACTCTGCCGCTTGTCTTGCTGTCGGTGAAGAAACAGGAGTCCAGTTTGGTGCAGAAGGCCTCGTCTCCGCCCATAAGGTCTATCAGAGTGTTTA
>DXGG01000165.1 GCA_019114015.1 Candidatus Onthomorpha intestinigallinarum
GTGGATAGCGGAACAGGGAGATGCCGTTTCGGGTGCTACGCCTCTTGGAGAAATGTTGGCGGGAGCTTCCATGCCTTCGTCTTCTTTAATGGACATGTTTACCGGGTTCATACCCGGAAGTGTGGGAGAAACTTCGGTTATAGCCATACTTTTGGGGGCGGTTCTGCTTCTTGTTACGGGGGTTGCTTCATGGCGTATAATGCTGTCCATATTTGTAGGTGCCACGTTGACAGGCTTGATGTTCAATCTTATTGGAGCCAATGACTACATGCAGTTGCCGTTCTATTACCATTTTGTGATGGGAGGATTCATGTTCGGTATGGTTTTCATGGCTACCGACCCGGTTACGGCGGCACAGACCAATATCGGAAAGTACATATACGGATTTTTGATAGGGGTTATGGCGATACTGATAAGGGTTGTCAATCCCGCATATCCCGAAGGTATGATGCTTTCCATTTTGTTGATGAATGTTTTTGCTCCTTTGATAGACTATTACGTTGTGGAGGCCAATATACGACGCAGAGCAAAAAGGGCGAAACTTGCAGTGAAGAATTGATTAATTTAAAAACGCGAAGAGATGTTTAGCAATAGATATATATTTGTTTACTCGACGGTTTTGGTTGTGGTTGCGGCGGCAGTGTTGGCTATTGCCGCAGTAGGATTAAAGCCTTTCCAGGACCAGAACGAGAAAGTTGAGAAGATGCAGCAACTTTTGTCTTCCGTAGGCATATCTTCCACTGTTGACAGTGCCGAGGATTTGTATGAAAAGTATTTTACCGAGGAATATGCCGTTAATACAGAAGGAAAGGTAGTTAGCAGTTATGTTGACGGTAAACAGAACGGTGATGTACGTCCTTTTTCCGTTGACATGAACAAGGAAATGGACAAGATAAAAAACAATTCGAGTGATGTAGCTTTGCCGGTTTTCGTGTGTACAAAGGAAGACGGCAGGAAAAATTATGTTGTTCCTGTTGTGGGAAATGGTCTTTGGGGAGGAATATGGGGCAATATAGCAGTGGATGAGGATTTGAATACAATAGTCGGAGTTAATTTCGGACACAAGAGCGAGACTCCGGGATTGGGAGGAGAAATAGTTACGGATAAGTTTCAGTCGCAGTTTAAGGGTAAGAGTATTTTTGGTAAGGATGGTGGCAATGTGGAACTGGCCGTGATAAAAAGAGCTGACAAAACGGATGCTTATCAGGTTGATGCCATTTCAGGAGCTACGATTACATCGACAGGTGTTTCCGACATGCTTAAGAATTGTTTGGGATTGTATATAGAGTTTTTCAGAACATTAAAAACTAAATAGGTATGGCAGGTAATTTGAAACTAATAAAAAATCCGTTGAGCAAAGAGAACCCTATCACGGTGCAGGTGTTGGGTATATGTTCTTCCTTGGCTGTTACGGCGCAGTTGAAACCGGCTATCGTGATGTCCTTGTCGGTAACTGTTGTAGTGGCTTTGTCCAATGTTGTGGTGTCCTTGTTGAGGAATACCATACCGCAGAGAATACGTATAATAGTCCAATTGGTAATAGTTTCCATGATGGTTATTTTAGTCGATCAGATATTGAAAGCCTTTGTTTACGAGATAAGCAAACAGCTGTCTGTATTTGTAGGTCTGATAATTACCAATTGTATTGTCATGGGAAGATTGGAAGCTTATGCCATGAGCCACAAACCTTATGTGTCGTTTTTAGATGGAATAGGTAACGGACTCGGATACTCTTTCATTTTGATAACTATGGGATTCATAAGGGAGTTGTTCGGCTCAGGAACGCTTTTGGGATACAGGATTATACCAGAGTCGTTGTATGAAGCGGGATATGCCAATAACGGTCTTATGATAATGCCACCTATGGCATTGATAATAGTTGGCATAATAATATGGATACATAGGAGTCGTAACAAAGACTTGTGTGAAAAGTAAATAACGAAGAAAAATTACAGTTATGCAGGAGATAATAAATATATTTGTCAAGTCCATCTTTATAGACAACATGGTATTTGCATTCTTTTTGGGGATGTGTTCTTATCTTGCGGTTTCCAAAACGGTAAAGACGTCCATGGGTTTGGGATTGGCAGTAGTGTTTGTTTTGTTTATAACGGTGCCGTTGAATTATCTGATAAACAAATATGTATTGACGGAGGGTGCATTGGTATGGTTGAGTAAGGATTTTGCAGAAGTTGATTTGAGTTTTCTCAGTTTCATATTGTTTATAGCTGTTATAGCCGCTATAGTGCAATTGGTAGAGATGTTCATAGAAAAGGTTTCACCTTCACTTTATAGTCAGTTGGGAATATTTTTGCCGTTGATTGCAGTAAATTGTGCGATATTGGGAGCGTCCTTGTTTATGCAGGAAAGGGATTACAACAATGTTGGAGAGGTTATTGCATTTGCTTCCGGTAGTGGAATAGGCTGGATGCTGGCGATAGTTGGTTTGGCAGCCATACGAGAGAAAATAAGGTATTCGCATGTGCCCGCTCCTTTGAAGGGACTTGGCATAACATTCATAATAACGGGACTTATGGCTATAGCCTTCATGAGTTTCTTGGGAATAAAATTGTAAACTACAGAAGAAATGGGAAAGATAGTTGTTATAAGCGTTATAGTATTCTTGGTCATAGTACTTCTTTTGGTATCTGTATTGCTTTATGCAAGAAAAAAACTAGTACCTCAGGGAGAAGTGAAAATAAACATAAATGACGAGAAAGAGATAAATGTGCAAAGCGGTTCTTCCATTTTGGCTACGCTTGCTGGAGAAAAAATATATCTGCCATCTGCTTGTGGAGGTCAGGGTACTTGCGGAATGTGCAAATGTAAAGTCTTGGAGGGAGGAGGTGAAATGTTGCCGACGGAAAAACCCCATTTTTCAAGAAAACAGCAACAGGAACATTATCGTTTGGGATGTCAGGTGAAGGTAAAGGAAAACATGAAGATACAGATTCCTGAAGAGATTTTCGGCATAAAGAAATGGGAATGTGAGGTTGTCAGCAATCATAATGTCGCTACTTTCATCAAACAGTTTGTCGTCAAGTTGCCGGAGAACGAGACTTTGAATTTCCGCAGCGGAGGTTACATACAGATAGATGTGCCTGCTTGTACGATAAATTACAAGGATATGGAGATAGACCAGAGATACCATGCGGATTGGGATAAGTTTCATGCATGGGATTTGGTCATGAAGAATCCTGAGCCTTGTTTCAGAGCGTATTCTATGGCAAATCATCCTGCGGAAAACAATATAATAATGTTGAATATACGTATTGCAACACCGCCTTTGGACAGGGAACACGGTGGATGGGCTAAAGTCAATCCGGGAGTATGTTCTTCTTATATTTGGTCTTTGAAACCGGGAGACAAGGTTACCATTTCGGGTCCTTATGGGGAATTCTTCATCAAGGACACGGATAAGGAGATGATGTTTATCGGAGGAGGTGTCGGTATGGCTCCAATGCGTTCGCATATATTTGATTTGTTTAAAACAAAACATACAAAGAGGAAAGCTTCATTCTGGTATGGAGCAAGAGCCATAAAGGATTTGTTTTATGTGGACGAATTCGAGCAGATAGCAAAGGACAATCCGAATTTTTCTTATCATATAGCATTGTCTGCTCCTGATCCTACGGATAACTGGCAGGGCTATAAAGGATTCATCCACGAGGTTATATATGAAAATTATCTCAAGAACCATAAGGAACCCGAGGAGATAGAATATTATTTGTGCGGACCTCCTCCAATGATAGCTGCGGTGTTGAAAATGTTGGATTCTTTGGGTGTTCCGCCTGAAAATATCATGTATGATAACTTTGGAAGTTAATATTATTGACAGTCGTCCTGAGTATTCAGGACGACTTTTTTATTTGTATTTATAGAAACGAAGACTTGCATTTCTGAAATCAAGAGACAAAAAAATATTTTCAAGAGACAAAAAAATATTTTCAGGAGACAAAAAAAATGTTTTCAGGAATGGTTTTAGGGGTTTTGAGTTTGGATTAAATGATTGGTAAATATGGTATCATTATTATTTGGCAAAAAATAAATAGTGTGAAAATCAAGAGGTTGAGGTTTTTGGAGTGAAAAAAGTATTAAATCTTTTGGTTGGTAAATAT
>DXGG01000166.1 GCA_019114015.1 Candidatus Onthomorpha intestinigallinarum
GTCTAAGGCTTTCCTCTATGGAGCGGGACTGCCTGTTGCGGCGGTAGAGCACCGCAATGTCCTTGAGCGAACAGTCGCCCGAGGCGGTGAGGCTGCGTATGCGCATGGCCACAAAGTCGGCTTCCTCCCTGTCGGTGGACAGCCTCACAAGGCCTATCTTCTCACCTTCGGGATTGTCCGTCCATACGTTTTTCTTTATCTGTCTTTTGTTCTTGTCTATAACCGAGTTGGCGGCCTCCACTATGTTGCCTGAGGAGCGGTAGTTCTTCTCCAGCTTGAAGGTGTGCGTATCCTCGTAGTGTTTGCGGAAGTCCAGTATGTTGTTTATGTCCGCACCCCTGAAGGCGTATATGCTCTGGGCGTCGTCGCCCACCACGCAGATGTTGCCGTGTCCTGCGGCAAGCATGTTGGTTATGATGTACTGCGCCCTGTTGGTGTCCTGATACTCGTCCACCATGATGTACTTGAACATCTGCTGGTATTTCATCCTTGTCTCTTCCGACTTTTTGAGCAGCAGGTACATGTTGAGCAGCAGGTCGTCGAAGTCCATGGCGTTGCCCTGCTTCATTCTTGTGTCGTATTCCCTGTATATGTCGGCCATGTGGCCCAGACCGTCGGCAAGGTCCAGCTTGTACAGGTCAGAAAAAAAGTATTCGGCCGAGGTTATAAGCTGCGACTTGGCTTTGGATATACGGCCGAGCACCTTGTCCGGTTTGTACAGGTGGTCGTAGTCGAGGTCATATTCCTTGATTATCTTCTTAAGCAGGCTCTTGCTGTCCGATGTGGAGTATATGGAGTAGTTGGGCAGGTAGCCCGTATGTTCGGCCTCGAGCCTGAGTATCTTGGAGAATACCGAGTGAAATGTTCCCATGAATATGTACCTTGCACTCTTGCCCACAAGGCCTATGATTCTCTCCTTCATCTCGTCGGCGGCCTTGTTGGTGAAGGTAAGCACGAGTATTTCCCAAGGCTTGGCGCCGCATTCGAGCAGATGAGCCACCCTGTATGTCAGGGTTCTGGTCTTGCCCGAGCCTGCACCGGCCACAATCATCACCGCCCCTTCCGTCTGACAGGCGGCAGCTCTCTGTTCACTGTTCAAGTCGTCCAACAACATATACTGAGACTAAAAAAAATCATTGAGCAAAGGTACGAAAAAACTCCCGTTTTTTCGTGGAGGGACATATATTTTTTTGCAGACCTCTGCAGGTTGTTATATATACCCCTTTAGGGGGGTATATATAACCAACAGGTCCGCATGGAGGGGTCTGCAAAAAATTGAAATCAGGTAACAAAGTAATAATTTCAGAAACCGTTTTGACGAACTCTGAAAACAATACGGTTCAAGTCCGACAGTTCGCCATCCGTCGTGCATGCAGGTATGGACCGCTCAACCGACAATGCTATTTACTTTGAGAGAGAAAAGATAAAATTCTTTCCAATTTGTAAAGGATTGGAAAGGATTGGAAAGATTGGGGAAGACGGAAAAAGATACTCGTGTCGTTTATTGCAGTTCGGGAAAAATTCGTTTACTTTGCAAAAGGGAGGCGAATGCCTTGAGACTGTTGCTCTGAATGGAATGAAAATGAGCATTAAGATTAGGCAAAACAAAAGAAAATGAATACATCCGATACAAATATAAGTCCGATATTGAATAATCCTTATGAGGAACCTAAGTGGCATTATGATGCTACCATTGAAGGTAATCTTGATTATTCGAAGATATTGGAAGGCAGGAGACCTTACGCATCAAATCTTACGGTTATTCCAAATACGTCGATACAAAAATCTCTGTTATCGGCAGAAGATATTCCGTTAGAGGATGAAAATGCCAACTTTATAAACGGAATTAGACAGGTAGTCAAAGAATGGAGAGAACAAAACTATCCTAAAGTAACACGTACAACACGTGACCTTTTGACTTATTGGTTTCTGAATTCTGAAAGAGAACTTAATAAATCTCTTTTCTTCTGCCAGAGAGAAGCGATTGAAACTGCCATTTATTTGAATGAAGTAGCTCCACGTGATCCGAATCTTGGAAGAAGTATTATTCATGAATTGGATAGACGTCGCGAAACTATATCCGATAAATTTGAGGATATTCTACCACGTACAGCATTTAAGATGGCAACAGGAACAGGAAAGACCGTTGTAATGGCAATGCTTATTCTCTACCACTACATCAACAAAAAAGAGAACCCTCAAGACACTCGTTTTGCGGATCATTTCTTGATTGTTGCTCCTGGTATTACCATTCGTGACCGTCTTGGAGTGCTTTATATTGATGACTCAAGTAAATCGACCTATGACAAATTGGACTATTATCACCAACGGGAACTTATACCCGAGAAATATGCACGATTGCTTGGAGGCCTTAACTCTGTCATTACAATTACCAATTATCATCAGTTCGAACCTAAGGTTTATACAGGTAAAAAATCAAGTCCTTTTGACGGAAAACTCAAATATGAGGATGGCAGTATGGTCAAGCAAAAGGATAAAGAGGAATTTAATTCTGTCCTTTCAAGAATGCTTGGCAAGAATATGAAAGGAAAACGTATCGTTGTGATTAACGATGAAGCACATCATTGCTATTTCCCAAAACAAACCGATTCAAAGAAAAAAAACGAGGAAGAACAGGAAACTGACGAGGAAAACAAGAAGGCTATGGTGTGGTATGAAGGATTGCGACAGATGAAACGACTTGGCTATAAGGTTCAGGAGGTTTATGATCTTTCCGCAACGCCTTATTATCTGAACGGTTCGGGTTATACACCCTATTCGCTGTTTCCATGGGTGGTAAGTGATTTCGGACTTGTAGATGCAATAGAGAGCGGCCTTGTAAAGATTCCTTTCTTGCCGACAATGGATTCATCACATGATTTGGACGAACCTAAACTGCGCAATATATACCAGCATATCAGTAAGGAACTGCCTAAAAAGGGACAGAAAAAAGCTAAAAAGGAGGCAAAGGAAAACGGGGAAGAAAGACCTGTCGGAGAAAAAACACCCAATCTTCCGTCATTGCTTAACCTTGCTTTGGAACAGTTTGTCGAAGATTATAAAGATTACGACAAAGGAATAAGACAGGATAACGAAGCATTAAAAACGCTTTTTACATCTCCACCTGTGTTTATTGTTGTATGCAACAACACTACTGTATCAAAAGAGGTGTTTAAATATATGGCTGGTTACGAGACTGTTGGCAGTGAAGGTAATACGGTATATAAGGATGAACATTTTGATATTTTCTCAAATTACAAAAATGGTATGCCGGTAAAAAGGCAACCGTCACTTCTTATTGACAGCATGGCTATTGACGAAGCAGGAGCTGTTGTAGATGACGAATTCAAGAGGGTTTTTGCGGATGAGATTAAACAGTTCAAAAAAGAATATGCCGTACTTCATGGAGCCGGCAGTGCGGATTCTCTTTCCGATGGGGATATCCTTCGAGAAGTTGTCAACAGTGTCGGAAAAC
>DXGG01000167.1 GCA_019114015.1 Candidatus Onthomorpha intestinigallinarum
ATGGTACACCCTGGACATACCCTACGACGGCAAACTGCTGATAGACATAGAACCCAAGAGCTATTCGGACGACTATGACTTTCTGGTGTACAAATACACCGACAAATATTTCTGCAACAGAGTGGAGAAAAACCGTGTGAAGCCCGTACGCAGCGTTCAGTCGGTGACCAACACCGAGAAAAAGGGCAAGACGGGACTGTCGCTTGAGGGCACAATGGCACACATAAGCAAGGAGTCGGATGCGGCCTACGGAAAAAGTCTGGATGTAAAGGCCGGCGAGACCTACGTCATAGTTGTGGACAACCTTACGGACGGAGGATTGGGACACACCATAAAATGCGAGGTATGGACCAAGTTCGCACCGCTGAACATACAGATAATGGACAGCATAGACCAGCAGAGGACGACGGCTCATCTGTACGTCAAGGAAGTGGAGACGGGAAGAATAGTGACCGACAGGCAGGATGTGGGAAAGACACGTCTGAAGCTGTTGCCCGACATGACATACGACATATACATAGACAAGGAGAATTATTTCAAGTCATACAAGAGGATAACCTATGCGCAGGCCGCAGGCAAGGACACCAACTATGTCGCACGTCTTGTAAGGATAAAGCCGGGGTCAAACATACCGCTGGCGGGAGAGCTTTATTTCGACAAAAACGAGGCGGGAGAGCTGGTAGTGATGCAGGAATCCTATCCTGTTTTGGACGCAGTGGTGAAGATTCTGACGGAATATCCGCAAATAAACGTAGATATAATCGGTCGTGTTGCAACGGAAGGATTGAACGTGAGAAAGGACAACGAATACTCCAAACGCAAGGCAGAAGCGATAAAGAACTATTTGGTTTCCAAGGGCATACCTGAGACCAACATAAGGACGAGAGGCTCGTCGATAAAGGAGTTGGAAGAACAGCTTAAAAGTCAACAAAAGTTAAAAAGTGGTATGTTGAACCCTCCTTGTGAAATAAAAATATCATCAAAGCGTTAGTAGAGGGTGACAGGTTGAGACGGTCACTGAAAATTGTCCCATAGTGTAGCGGTAACACAAGAGATTCTGGCTCTCTTATCTCAGGTTCGAATCCTGATGGGATAACAAAAAATACGGGAGGTCGCATGAATTCATGCGACCTCCCGTTGGTTTATGCCGCAATAGAAAGAAAGATGATGATTCAACGTCTGTAAATTAGAAGTATTTATAAATGAAGTATTGAAATACTAATGTCAAATAAAGATATATACGGAAACCAGTGTGAAAGCGACAATGCTTTCACAAGGAAAGCAAGGCTGCTTCAGTCCATGTACAGGGTGGAGATAGGCGAAGAGGAAGGAGTTGGGCCTACAAGAGCCTCCAAGCGTAAATACGGGAACATGATCAGTGGGGGTGAGGTGTCCGGAAAGAACTTCCTGATGAAGGAAACCTTCGAGTATGCCAAGGAAAGAGTGGCCAACAAAAGGGAAAATGAGACGATAGACGGGTTCAGGCTGTTCAACAACCTGCTTTCGAGCCAGCCGATGGCATTAAACCTATTCCATCCCCTGATGTTACTGTTGAAGCAGGATCCGGCAATGGTTACGCTTGCCGTGAGGTCGGTCTTCAGGAACTTTCCGGTATTTGAGGTGACGGAAATCGGTCTGGAGTTTATACCGACACCCATTGAGAACTATACAAATGACAAGTCTGCCATGGATGCCTATATCCGATTCGTGGACAACAAGGGCGACAAGCATATCATCGCCATCGAGACGAAATACACGGATGTGCTCGGAGTGAACGAGGCCAGCCGTTGTGAGGAGCAGAAACAGATACTCGTTGATACCGGTTTGTTCAGCGCGGACTTTGAGGAGCTACTGATGGGAGGTAAAGTAAAACTTACGCAGATTTACAGAAACCTTTTACTTACAGAGAGGTACAGGATGGTCGAAGGACTGAAGGATTCATATTCAGTGGTGCTTTCACCAAAGGAGCATCCGTCAACCGAAGAGGAAATCAAGTCGGTTACGGAGTACCTGAAGCCGGAGTATGCCTATAAGTTGAGTACTGTCTCTATGGAAGACTTTGTGAATGTGATGATACAGTACTTACCGGAGTATTATGCTCAGGTTTATGAAAGGTTTAAAGGAAGATACTTGGGGTTTGGAAAAGTATTTTAAATATGTCACAGAATAAAAATATAAACAATTAAGTATGTCTAAATTAAATGTAGATCAGAAATCTGTTAAAGATTTATTTCAGAACAATAAAGCGGATTTTTTAATACCAGATTATCAAAGACCATATGCGTGGGAAGATAAGGAATGTCAAACTCTTTGGGATGATATCTTTGGATTCGCATTCCCAGATAACGATTATTCAAAGTTTGACAGTAGTACAGATGAGTATTTTTTAGGTCCAATAGTAACATTCAAGAACGATGAAGAGAAAATGGAAGTTATTGACGGCCAGCAAAGACTGACAACACTGATGCTTTTGCTAAGAGCATTCTATAGCATGTTTGATAATATGCAAGATGCACAGTCTATAAAGACAAGAGAGAACATAGCAAAATGTATTTGGAAAACAGATGAATTCGGTAGCCCAGACATGAATGTGTTGAAGATAGATTCACAGGTAGCAACGGACAGTGATAAGAATGAGTTTCTTACAATTTTAAGAACTGGAAAAGTTGATACCGGTCAAAAGAGTAAGTATGCTGATAACTATAGATTCTTTCAAAAGAAGATAGAAGAGTTTCTTAAAGGATACCCAAGCTATTTTGCATATCTTCCAACAAGAATATTAAATAACTGTATTCTATTGCCAATAGAAGCAGAATCACAGGATACAGCATTGAGAATATTTTCAACACTTAACGATAGAGGTAAGCCTCTTTCAGATGCAGATATATTTAAAGCACAATTCTATAAATATTATACCAAAGAAGGAAAGAAAGACGAGTTTATCAATGACTGGAAAGAACTTGAAGAACTCACAGAGAAAATATTTAAGCCAATATATGGTACTCCGATGGATGAACTATTTACCAGATATATGTACTATGAACGTGCAGCAAGAGGTATCAAAAGTTCAACCACAGAAGCGTTGAGAAAGTTCTACGAGAGAGATAACTATAATATATTACATTCGGAAAAAACATTTGAGAATCTTAAGCAATTGGCAGCATTCTGGAATGATATATCAAACCAGAATAAGGAACGTTTCTCAGAAAGAGTACTTAGACTACTTTTTGTGTTAAACTACGCGCCAAACGGTATGTGGACATATTTCACGTCAGTATATTTCATGAGAAATAAGGATGAAAATGCGATGCTTGATGACCAGAAATTCTATGATTTCTTAAACCGTACCACAGCTTTTGTTTGGGCATACGCCTTGACGAATCCAGGTGTAAATGCACTGCGTACTCCTGTGTATGCAGAAATGGTAAATATTGTAGAGGGTAAAGACGTAACCTTTGAAGAATATAAGTTTGATGAAGTACAGTTCAGAAGTGTATTTGGTAATTATCAATTCCTAAACGGAAGGCCATTAACGAAATCTATGATAACCTGGTATGCCTTCAATAACATGAATCAGAAACTTCTGTCTCTAGAAACTATATTTGAGATAGAACATATCTATGCCAGAAATAGATATGAGAAAGAAAATTCACTATCAAAAAAAGAGATAGTAGAATCTTTAGGAAACAAAGTCCTATTGGAAAAACGCATAAACATCAGAGCTTCAGACTATCGCTTTGAAGATAAGATCAAGTATTATAATGGTTTTGAGACTGTCAGAGGTGTTAAAGAAGGAACAAATATCATTGAACTCAAGGAAATAGCAAAGATGAATGACTTTACAGAAAATGACATTAATAAAAGATATAAAGATATACTTGATTCGTTTGTCAAATATTTAGAAACAAACACTTTGCTGAAATAAGGAATACAATAGCGGGATATAGTATTCTATTGTCCCGCTATTGTATGATTAAACCTTAAAATGGAGCATTTTAATCTGATTATATAATCGCAAAGTCATGTAGTAAAACACCGCAAAAAATGATAATGAATCACCGCAAAGTCTGGTAATGAAATGCCACAAAAACGCGAAACGGAT
>DXGG01000168.1 GCA_019114015.1 Candidatus Onthomorpha intestinigallinarum
ACAATGTGCTTCCTATCTCCGAGTATTCCCCCGAGACCTACATTGAGGCGGTCAATGTCTGTGAGAGTGCCGGAATGGAGGTTGTAATCATAGACTCAATATCCCACTGCTGGGACTATCTGCTGGAGTACCACGCAGGACTGATGGGCAACTCCTTTGTGAACTGGGCTAAGGTGACTCCAAGGCAGAACGCGTTCATACAGAGAATACTCCAGAGCAGGTGCCATGTCATATGCACGATGAGGACAAAGCAGGACTACGTGCTCAACGAGAGAAACGGCAAGATGGTGCCTGAGAAGGTGGGGCTGAAGGCAGTGATGAGGGACGGGGTGGACTATGAGTTCACCGTTGTCCTTGACATTGACCTGAAGCATCATGCCACGGCATCAAAGGACAGGACGGGCCTGTTCATGGGCAGGCCTGAGTTTACAATCACTCCTGCTATAGGAGAGAGCATCCTCAGATGGTGCAATTCGGAGAGCAGGCCTGACGCAGTCAACGGCCCAGGCTTTCAGATGAGCAGGACAGTTGAAGAACAGCCAAAACAGTACAGTAACAATAATTATCAGAATCATAAATACTATGGAAACGATGCTTATGCGCAGGGCAGGAACTGAACGGAGGGTGCTCCTGCCCGATGAGATTAGGGACATCAACGACAGGGTCATATACCAAAGGCCCTGTATTTCCGATTCTCCTATAGTGAACGGCACAGGTAAATGCAACGGGTGGAAAAGACTGCCGTTCATTGAGGCAAACACAAAGGAAGTGACCATTGAGCACCTGAGGAATGACTGCATCATCCCGGTGTTCAGCAAGGACAATGAAGTAACCGTCTCCCACCACAGTTTCATTGAGGCAGTCTATGATGCAGCAAATGTGGTTTTCAGAGGTGAAAGGGTGGACAATCCTGATGTGAGGGTAAGCCACATAATCAAAGGAAGAATACCTGAAGCAATGGACAAGCCTGTAAGTTCCCTTTCGGACAGTGATAAGACCATCTATTATGAAAGGATGATGTTCTGTATTGAAATCCCTACCATATATGAAGATATAGCAGGAAACAGGCTTAATCTGACTGTAGGAGGAGTTAGGGCATATAATCAGGAGAATCTGTACAGCAAGAAGACATTTGAGAAATTCAAGGTGTTCATAGGCTTCAAGAATATGGTATGCTGCAATATGTGTGTCTCAACTGACGGCTATAGGTCAGAAGTAAGGGCAATGAGCCTCGGGGAACTGTACAGGGCGGCAACAGAGCTGTTCAGGAGCTATTCAGCGGACAATCATATTCAACAGATGAGGAGACTGCAGGACTTCTCAATCAGTGAGGCGCAGTTTGCCCGGTTCCTCGGCAGGTCAAGGATGTACCAGTTCCTGCCCGGCAGGGAGAAGAAACTGCTTCCCGAGATGCTCATGACGGACACACAGATAAACCTTGTGACTAAGGCCTACTATGGAGATGAGAATTTCGGCAGGCAGGCTGACGGGGAGGGGCTTTCTATGTGGAGGATGTACAACCTGCTGACAGGGGCCGGCAAGTCCTCCTACATCGACAGCTTCCTTGACAGGTCTCTCAATGCCGGGGAACTCTCGGCAGGTATCTGCAGGGCCCTAAGAGGAGACAGTGAGTACTCATGGTTCATCAGGTAATCACTGCCCGTCCTACTGGATAGATTTCGGTATTTATCCATTATGTTAGGATATTTTTCGTAAATGAGGCAAGAATTGTACACCTAACTCCTCTTTTATATAGAAAAATAAGGAGTTGGATGTACAAATCAACACTGACGCAGGACTATGATATGGAAAATTCTTGAGGTGCTGGCTCAAATCCTCATGCTGTTTCTGGGCCTTGCTGTCCTGGGACGGGCAGCCGGTGATGACGGTGATAAGGAATGAATAACAGGGGCCGGAAATGCCCCTTTATCTGTTTTTATTGTTGGGAGCCGCAATCTTTTCATGAGGCTGCGGCTCTTTTCATTAAATTTGACATTCAATACTCCATGAGTGCTGCCCGTTTGTCGGAAATATTTTCTACCTTTGTGGGTGCTGGGTGACCAGCATACATATTGATGAAAGTGTTTTCGCACTGTCCTTTCAAGAGAATGTGGAAGTTTTCAAGAGCAAAAGGACAACGGACAGCACTCTTTCATCCATTTGGATTATGCGGCAATGGATTTAATCCCTTGTTCCTCATATCTATTTGGGTGTGGAGTATTGGATACGTCTATTTTTGCTCGGGTTCTTCCACAACCTTCTTGAAGATAGACGGAATCAGCTCCACACTTTCTTTTTTATTAACCGCCAGAGTCAGGAGCTGCGCTGGAGAACATAAGTTTTTATATGGAACAGCATTCAGAACTTGATACCAAAATTGTTCTTTGGGAAGCAGCACTTAGTAAAAATCTACCTGCCGGCGAATTGGAAGATTACTTTACAAGGTATATATCTCAAAACAAGAAAGTCTCAAAAGAAGATATTTACCGAGTTGTGAAACAGCGCAACCATGCTTGTGGACTAAACTTCATCCCAACATCTGAAGCATATAAAATGTTTGGCCAAAGTCTGACATTAACAGATATGGTATTTGACAAACAGGAAGATGAGGAAGCCCTATTAAGGTCATCTCTAAATGGTGAAAAACATTTCGGTGTCATAAAAGGTTCTTCAACAGATGATATTAACCATGAGCAACGAGATTATTTGCAAAAGAAAGGGATTGACACATCAAGCATCTATCAGATTGACTCCATAAATAATTGAATATGAAAAAGTTGCATATATTAATCCTCCTATGCTTCTGCTTAGTGGGGCACGCACAAAATCAAGATTTAATCAATGCGTACAACCTAGTAACTAATACTTTGGACAGATATGAATTTGAACCAGAAACAGAGAATTGGAATAGTGGCTATGACTCAAAATCTATAAAACTTACATATAATTATCCCAATTTGATAATTTCATTTTATTTAGAATTACCAAAAGGACGTATAAGAGATAACGATATATCTGGAACATACAAGTTAATTTGCCCATTATCTACTGCTTTTGTCGTAGAAGAAGACAAATATGGTAATGGGAAATATGCGAAACTGTTTTTTAGAAATTCAAATGGGATAGAACAGGTCTATAACGGGAAAAGCACACTCATTGAAGAATATTATTTTTTATCTACTAGGTTGACTATAATAAAGTTATGCGATGAATTAAACACACTGAAAGAGCACATACTTACTAGCCAATATAAAGGGGCATTAGGTATAAGCAGCAGTACTTCCTCACCGAAAGGGAAATCATCAAATTCAAGCAAGCAAACACCTCAAAGTATATTCTCCCCGACTGAATATAAGTATAAATACTATAACGAATCTGGATTTGCCATTAAGGAAGTATATAAATTGGAAAAAGACACTCTATTTATTGATGCTTTCAAACGACAAAATCATACTGAAGAATTGGAACTTATATCTGCATATACTTACTTTCAGAATGCTGAAACTCAAAACCCGTATCGTATCAATGTGATAAACATTGTCGTATATAGAATAGATGCGCCAGCAGAACAGACTTTAGCTGAATACAAAAGAAGCTTGATTGCGAATAGGTTCCTCTTCAATAATAAAACATGGAACGGACTGCAAGGTTTGGAATACTATTTCAAGCAAGATATGGGTGATGTAATGCTCAATACCATAGCATTTTATGGATATAAAGGTAATAGGTTCTATTTAATCCAGATAGGGGCTGTGGTGTTGCCTGAGGCGAAGTATAAAGCATTATTAAATGCTATAAAAATACTGTGACAATGAAAAATCAACATAAAACATTGATATACAATAGAATTTAATTTTTCAATATTATGAGCAAATTATCAAAAGTTATCGTAACCATCATTGTCATTATAGTGTTTATAATACTCACGGTTGTTGTCCATATTGTAAGAGAAGAAGCTGGCTATCGTACTCCGGGTATAATGGGGCTGATAGTATTTGGTGCAATGGTTGGGGCTCTTAGTGCTGTATGGAGAAAGAGAAAAGATGATAAAGGAGATGATATTACAAACAGAAACAGTTGAGTATGTTTAAAGACTATTATGCCATACTTGAAATTTCATTTCCATCTGATGAAAAAGAGATAAAGGCTGCATATAGGAAGCAGTCTTTGAAGTGGCATCCAGACAGAAATCCTGGCAAGAATACAGAAGAAGAAATGAAGTCTGTAAATGAGGCATACACAATTCTTTCCAGACCGGATTTAAAAAGGAAATACGATGCTGAATATACTGTATTTAGGAAACAAAAGAGAGCCAATCAAAATATCACCTATACAAGGAATACAGAACGAACTTATAATAAGCAATGGGAGTATGCCTACGATGTTAAAGATGAAAATTTAAAGAATGACATTAATAATGCACGCAAGTCTTCAGAAGAATATGTCAAGGCCTTCATGGCATCTTTGAAGACAGATGTAAAATCTGCTGCTAAAGGGGCCTTAAAAGGAGCTATGCCATATATAATAAGTGGAGTTATCTTACTTGTTTTTACACTTTTTGTCCAAATGTGTTCTTAGTCATGCTACATATTTACGCCATTAGATATATGATAATCAAAGAACTAGAATAACAATAACGATTATGAACAGAGTTTTAGGTTTTATATTGTTTTTATCTGCATCGCCATTTATCAATGCCCAGGAACAGCTGGACTCAGTCTTTTTCCGTAATGGGAATACCTATGCCGTCAATGTGATTAGAAGCAATAATGAGTCAATAGAATACATGTACCCCAACGAGACTGTGATTAACGAGACCTACAAAACTCAGCTGCTGAGGATTAAGTATAGAAGCGGAAGAATTGAGGAATGCTCGGAGTTGCTAAAAATAAAACGAATAACCAATTTTTCAGATTGGGAGAATGTTGTAGTCACATATCTTGCTGACGACACAAAAGGATTGGAAAAAGTATCGGAAATTTCATATGTTTCAGGATGGGGTGGAGCATGGGCTGCTGGAATGGGATACAACAAAGCCATACAGGGACTTCAGAAAAAAGCAGCCAAATTAGGCTGCGGATTAATTCTCATTCATGGCTCTCCGAATATGACAAATACTAAGTTTGGAGCAGGAACAAGAGTTAATGCCAGTGCTTATAAGATTCCTGATGCTTATGAAAATGATGCGAAGCATGATAGTTCTCCTGCTTTGATTTCATCAGGCATGAAGTTAGCAATGGAGGACTCAGTTCACTATACTCCTGATAAGGACACAGTGAATAACCCGTATGTGAAAACCGTAATTGACAAAATGGCGATAATAAAAAGAGTCATTCGGAAAGATGACTTCACCGCCGTTGAAATAAGCATAAAGAGAGGCAAGCGTCAATGGTGCAATATTAACGAAGATACATACATAGAGGCAGACGGCATCCGTTACACTATGACATGTGCAGACGGGATAGCAACCGCTCCAGAGAAAACTTATTTTCCCTACACTGAGGATTCGGTTACATTCACACTGTTCTTCCCTCCTATTCCAAAATCTGCGGCATCCATGCATCTGATAGAGTCCACTTACAGCGACTTTAGATTCTACGGCATTCAGCTCAGATAAAAGAATTACATTTTATCAAATTATTCTCTGATGATACTAATAAAGTCGGGGCATAAGATAAGAACAAAATGAGGGCCATATCACTCAAAATGCTGGACGAACCTATTTTGCTTACTTTTTTGTACACTCAACTTTTGAGTATATAAGAAATCGACCAATGTTAGATGTACAAAACTTGATATTATACGAAATTTTTAAGTAATAGAGAAATATGATTAGAGTAACACTTGGTGACTGCTTAATCTGCAAGAACAGTTGGTTTAGTACCTATCGGAGCACGTGGGTATGCAGGCTGACTGGTGATTATTTAGATGATTATAGATATAATGGATTATTCTACTGCGAGAATTTTGAAATAAAACAAGAGATACAACACCTTAAAGACGGATTGTCTAACGAAAAAGGCAAAGACATTGATAAAAGTAGACTACTCATTCCAATAGCAAATTTAGCACTTTTTTTTTCATGGACATTACCCAAAATAACATCATGGTATCCTAAAATTATGTCAGTATGTATTCTTAATCATAGTCCACATGATTACTTTTGTGTCGCTCAATTGAATATGCTATCCGAGTTTTATCAATCAATAATCGTCGTTGATATATCCAATATACCTTTCGTAGATATTGGACTTGTGGATGCTGCTATAGTATCGGTAATATCAGGTTCCAAAAATAAACACGAGCTTATTGATGGAATCAATGCCGATGATATGTTAAGACCTCATTATATGAATGGTGCAATAAAATTAATTGGATTTGATGATTTTAATTTTAACGTGTTTCCCAGAATAACGGTTCTTGGTATAGAGTATTCAGGAGCAGACGCAGCAGAACGCATTCATCAATTAGCCCTGAAGAATGTTAACGTTCTTAGATTTTATGGTGAATTCACAGCACCTGGTAAAGGTGGAGACAGCACTGTACTTGGTCTACTTGGATGTGGAAGGTACTGCGCAGGCATTTCTTCTAGTTTTGAATTTTGCATGGAATTTGTTGAAAACGACAAAGAAGTCATTATGGAAGCCATAGACGATGCAATGAACGGGAATCTTAATAGTAATAAATTTTATTATGACAATAAGATGCCTGTACTTCCTGGATGGGAATATGAGAAGTACTCTGAATGGGAATATGAGGAGTACTGATTTGTCTGACATACGGTAGTTTAATATACAAAAACAGGTCTGAAAATATGTTGAAGATTATTCCGATATGCGCACTTTGGAATCATTTTATATAAGAGAAATTCACATTAAATCAATAGTTTAAGGGATATGCAAGTGTGCCGTTACTTATGTAGCTTAAAAATAGAGATTAATAGTCGTAGTCATGTGGATTAAAAGCATATTCAGTAAAAAGAGACTGGTAGATGAGAATCACAGAGTCTACAATGGTAAAGTCCGTCCTAAATATGTCGCTGGTATAATAGACACACTGAAAAAAGATGAAATATTTGTCTTTGGCAGCAATTTGGATGGTTATCATGGAGGAGGAGCCGCCTATCTTGCTTTCAAGAGATTCGGAGCTGTCTGGGGACAGGGAAGAGGACTACAGGGGCAGAGCTATGCCATACCTACGATGCAAGGGGGCGTTGAGACGATAAAACCTTATGTGGATGAGTTCATATCATTTGCAAAAGAGCATACCGAACTCTATTTTTACGTGACACGAATAGGATGCGGCACAGCAGGCTTTACAGATGATGACATAGCCCCACTGTTCAAAGATGCTGCCTTACTGAAGAATGTGGCTCTCCCTGAGACCTTTGGGAAATATTATGAATAGAGTCATACTGCGTACTTTCCTACTTATAATAAACAACATCAATAGACATGAGCATATTAAAATCTTCAGCAATACTCGCATTTATGGCCATAGTGATATCCTCGTGTGGAGGCAGAGGCACAAAGGACAGTCACAATAGCGACAATGCTGAGCAGGTCAATGAGCAGTTGCCCCCTGTAAGTCAGCCTAGAGACAGCCTGAGCACAATGGAAGTGACTGAGACAGATATTGGAGCAGGGACGGAGGCTGAGGCTAAAACAGAGACTGAGACTGAGGAATGCTGCGATAAATATGACAATTCCTCAGAGGACGGCCTGGTTTATTGGACAGACAGCACTGCTTATGCCTCAAACCCTGACCTGGTGGCTCTGCTGGACACTCTCTACAGACATGCCGCTGACAGCAGCTTCAGGAACAGAGAGGCTGGAGAGCTTGGATGGGCAAGAGAGTACGTGAACAGGATATGCGGATACTATGATGCGCAGAGACTAGGAGAATGCTCCGTGTCAGACTATGTGAAAGTATGTGCAGTTTTGGACTGTTCCTATGAACTTTACGGTCTCAAGGACATAGAATCGTACTTTGTACCCACAAACGCAGTGCTTGCTTATGGCTGCTCCATGTTCAGGGAATATGCGGCTCTGCTGCAGATGCAGGATATGTGCTTGAGCTATGAGCAGGAGGATGCGCTCATGGCAGAATGGAATGCATGGAGGAAGTTCGCATCTGAGTTTGATGACTTCTGGTCAGACTGTGTGCTGTTGCAGAATTACGGAGGGTCAATCTCTACTACCATTCTCAATTCCAAGCAGTGTGTAATACCGAATGCCCATGCGGAGATGTATGAGCCTGAGATAAACCTTGTGGCTGATGACTGCTGGACAGATGACGGAGGTGGGGTATTTCTAAAATATGCGGAGGAATTCTTTTACAATTGCTGTGACAATGCCATAGGGCTTTGCTTTGACGCAGGGACAGATGAGGAGGTGGCGGAGTTCTACAGCAACGGCAACATAAAGCTTTACAGAAAAGTGGCTGAACAGTCTGAGCTGGTAAAATCACTTGCGCATGAATGGGTCGAGGCAAGGAACAGGTGGCTTGAGGTTTCTCCAGTGCAGGACAGCAGATACTACATAAGGAACTCCTCGGAAGTGCTGCTCCAATTGTCAAACATGCTCATCTGCTCTATCAACATCATTTAGCCGCCTCTCCCCTGTCGTCCTTAACAACTACGTGGAAAGTGTCCTGATGGAAGAATCTCAAGAGGAAAGATGAATATGAGGAAATGATAAGGCAACTGACTGGTATACTGTTAGAAAAATTTATGTAATTATCCACTAAATAAATCCTATATGTTTGATAAAGAAATAATAAAAGAAATTGAAACTCTACATGAGAAAGGTTTTTACCACGGCAACAGCTGCTATTTTCGATATGATGAAATGGTAACACATAAAGAAGATTGTTTAGGAAGACGCTCTCTATCATTGTCAGAACCACTAAAAGTCGTAAAAGCACTTGGCTTTAAAGAATACAGGAAAATAGAGAACGAACACTACAATAAGAAAGATGGATGGCAGTTGCTCCACGCATATTTGCTAAAGAACACATGCCCCAAATGCAAATCCCCTCTTTATATTTTCAATCAATCCTCCCCTGGCTGGACTTGGAAACGATTGTGTGGTAGGGCAGGCTATCTTCTGTACTGTCCAAACTGCAAACAAGGCATAGCTTTCCTATTAACAGAGATGAACTGAAATCTTTACCAAAGCATATCTAACTACTAATCAATATATAATCTTTATATACCCCTGATTTTGGGATATTCTGACGTTACATTTATATGCCAATAAATTAAAGGTGTATTCACTTTTTATATCAAGGAGAAGTGAATGCATCTTTTGTTTTGAGGTAATGATTATATTACCTATATTTGTCCTATAAAAGGAAAGATATGCCGACGATTTTTTATTTTGTTTGGGTTCAGATTCATGTTCATGTGGTCAAAGGAAACATAAGTGCGAAATTCACTCTGTTTCCCGTAGAGTTGATTGAGAACAACGGCCTTAAGCCTGCTGAACTCAAACTTGTTGAGTCCGTGATTGAGGAGAACAAGGAGGTGATATCCGAGCATTGGAACAAATTTTTTAACAGGAGCATCTGATATGGAGAAGATTACCAGAATATGGCTGACTGATTCAGAAATCTGGATTCAGACAGAGGACGGAAGGACTGCAAGTGAAAGTTTTGCAGACTACCCAAGATTGAGATACGCGACCAGGGTTCAGAGGGAGAGCTACACTTATGATGCTTTCGGAATCCACTGGGAGGAGCTGGAGGAGGACCTGAGTTTTGAGGGATTCTTCCGGAAGAAAGAGTACACCCCTCTATACAGGCTGTTCATGGAGCATCCTGAACTCAATGCATCGGCTGTTGCAAGGAGAATGGGACTCTCGCAGAGCCTGTTTGCCCAGTACATCTGCGGAGCCAAGAA
This sequence comes from Candidatus Onthomorpha intestinigallinarum, assembly GCA_019114015.1. Lineage (GTDB taxonomy): Bacteria > Bacteroidota > Bacteroidia > Bacteroidales > P3 > Onthomorpha > Onthomorpha intestinigallinarum. Next base: position 9,902 of record DXGG01000168.1, read on the forward strand.
GCCCTCGGAGAAAAGATACCGTGAGATTCTGAAGACTATTCATGACATCGGAAAGGAGCTGGAATCCATAAATGATGTGTCAGGCAAAGTGGAGTATGCCTTGTCAGTGTAATCATCCATTATGTTAGGATATTTTGTTAACTTTGCAGTATAGAAGCCGGCATTATGCAGACAGAAGAGATTTTGGAAAAACTGAGGGAATACAAGGCTGAAAGAGGAGATGCCTATGGCATAGAGACTCTTGGGCTTTTCGGCAGCTGCGCCAGAGGTGAGCAGTTGCCTGACAGTGATATTGATGTCTGTGTAAAGATGAAAACCCCGTCATTTTTCAGCATGGCAGGCATACAGAATGAGCTGGAAGAACTTTTCAAATGTAAGGTGGACTTGATATCCCTCGGGGCCATTATGAGACCTTTGTTTAAGAAAAATCTAGAAAGAGATGCAGTGTATGTCTAAAGATATCATGCTTGATATGTTGGATTATATCAGGCATCAGGCTGAGTTTATTATTGAAACGACTGAAGACGTGAAAGAACTCAATGACTTCTTATGCTCACAGTCCGGCATGGTGCTTTATAACTCGACCTGTATGTGCTTGCAGACAATAGGTGAGACTGTCAGGAAAATTGACGAGCTGACAGACAGAAAATTTTTGGACAAATGCTATCCTGAAGTCCCATGGAGAAGTATCATAGGCATGAGAAATATCATATCTCATGAATATGCTGCAACGGACCCTGAAAAGGTGTTTAATACTATAAAGCTTGATATCCCCGCACTGTTGCAAAAGGTGGATATGATAATTGAGGATGTAAGCGCAGGGAAACACAATGATAAATTAGAGAATAATGTTTAACCCAGAAAGCATGTCTCTGTTTTCCGAAAAGTTTTAACCGCAGGCTTAAGAAGATTGCTAAAGTAGTAGCTCTTAGAGAGATACAGAGTGGTAGAGCAAAGGACTGAAAATCCTTGGGTCCCTGGTTCGATTCCCGGTGGCACCACTTGAAAATCAGAGAGTTACTGAAAAGCAACTCTCTTTTTTTATGCCTGAAAACGGTCTAAATACAGGGCAAAACAGAGATGCCCTATTGGTCGGATGTTGTTGAAAAAGGCCGCACCCGGTAATGGGCACGGCCTTTTCGTGAAGTTTTCATAGTTTTACATTCCAGGATTCGCAGCCGGGTTCTATACGTTATTGTTATTGCTGTTTGTTTTCATCTTGTCAATCCCAGACGATACTGTACCGCGTACCTTACTGAGCAGCGGAGCCCAATTGTAATTGCGTCTGAGGCCCTGTATGGTCATATAAAGCATTAGCAGGCAGGACACTATGCAGACCAGAGCAAATGCGGCTATATAAAGAGCTGCTTTCATTGCTATTACAGGAGCGTTGGTTCCGGCATCTGATGTCCTCTCCACTCTGCCGTCCCCGTACTTTCTAATCGTATCAATATACTTAATGGAAAGGGCACTTCCGGCCAACATTGCCGAGAGCGCATAAGTCCACCTGCTTATACCCTTGAGTGTGCTTGACTCCGCCCTGGTCCTGGTAATCGTATATCCATATGGACGCTGAGAGAATATATAGACAGGTATAAGCAGGATGAAGAAG
>DXGG01000169.1 GCA_019114015.1 Candidatus Onthomorpha intestinigallinarum
GTTATCTTGTCGGGTTGCGGAAACAGGGACGGAAGTGAAATACAGGAAACGCTGTCCGTCCTTTTGGCAATAAACCGTATGGGGATGCAATACGTCTGCTTTGCACCTGAGATGAATTTCAAGGCCGTTGACTATCTGTCCGGTCAAAAAACCGAAGAAGAACGCAATGTTCTGACAGAATCGGCCCGCATGGTAAGAGGCCAGGTAAAGGCTCTGAACCTTTACAAGGCCGAAGACTTCGATGCCCTGGTCTTTCCCGGAGGCATGGGCGCGGCATTGAACCTGAGCGACTTCGGAACAAAGGGAGAAAACATGGAGGTAGTCAAAGAGATAAGGGAAGCGATAGAACGTACATACGAACTGCACAAACCGATAGCCGCAATATGCATAGCCCCTGTCGTTCTGGCAAAGGTATTGGGCAAAAACGGAATATGCCTTACCTTCGGAGAGGAATGCGAAGCCTCCAAAGTTGCGGAGAAATTGGGAGCCAGACACATAAAGGCAGGAGCTACGGAAGTGGTTGTGGACAGAAAGCACAAAATACTCACTACTCCGGCCTACATGGTTGCGGAAAACATTTCCCAAATATTCGAAGGGGGAAACAACATCGTCAGAGAACTGAAAGCGCTTCTGGACTAAGTGCCGTTTGTCTTTAAGGATTAACACATCTTTGTTGAAATCAATGCGCGGATATCGGTTTCAGTTCCGTTTTATTGCTTACCTTTGCTGTCGGATTGTGTTTGAAAGGATTGGTCATGGATTTTAAATTTACGAAAAACGCTCAGGAAGTTTTAAAGAACAGCTATAGTGAAGCGGAACGCCTGAGAAGCACTTGCGTCTGTGCGGAACACATACTCATATCCATGTTGAGGATAAGACAATGTTCCGCCACCTTGCACATAAGTTCGTGTTGTGACACCGAATCATTGAAAAAAGAACTGGAAAAGCATATCGTTTCCGAAAGCGAGGCGGAAGAAGCCCTTGCATCTTCGGAGAGCATCCCTATTGCGCCCTCTGCCGACAGAATAATAAAGATAGCCAACATACAATCCATAAAGACGAATTGCAGGAACGTAGGCACGATGCACTTTCTGGCCGCAATGCTTTTCTATCACGGTACATTCATCTACAATCTTCTGACAGGCAACGGAATCTATCAGGAGGACATTTACAAACTGCTCAGAAACAACAGCGGGGTTAAAGCCGAGGAGAGTTCAAACGGGTTCGGTTACGTGAAAAACGGTGAAAGCGGGATGAAGACAGCCAAATCGTTCGAGGTAATATCCGAATCGTCCAATTTTCTGGACCAATACGGCAGGGACTTGTCAAAAGCCGCCAAAGAGGGATTGTTGGAGCCTGCGATAGGAAGGGAAAATGAAATAAACAGAATATGTCAGATACTCGGCAGAAAGAAGAAGAACAATCCCATACTGATAGGTGAAGCGGGTGTGGGCAAGAGCAGCATTGTCGAAGGTTTGGCGATGAGAATCATGGATGAGAACGACAAGGTCTCAAAGCTGTTGAAGGACAAGAGCATATACTCTTTGGATTTGGCATTGCTGGTTGCCGGCACAAGATACAGGGGAGAATTCGAGGAAAGAATAACCAACATAATCTCAACCCTGAAAGAGAAAAAGAACATCATAGTATTCATAGACGAGATACACACACTGGTCGGAGCAGGCAACACCAAGGACAGTCTGGATGCGGCAAACATCCTCAAGCCCGCCCTTGCAAGGGGAGAGATTCAGTGCATAGGCGCCACGACCGTGGAGGAATACAGACAGTACATAGAAACGGACGGGGCTTTGTCGAGAAGATTTCAGAACGTCGTCGTAGAGCCGAACACGGAGGAAGAAGCCGTGGTGATACTCGAAAACATAAAATCGCGATACGAGCAATATCACAACGTGGTTTATACTCCGGAAGCTCTAAAGGCCTGCGTGCATCTTACGCAACGTTACATCAACAACAGATTCCTTCCAGACAAGGCAATAGACGTTATGGACGAAGCCGGAGCGAAGAAACATTTTGAATCCGCATTGAGAAACGCAGCAACGGAAGAACCTGAAAGAATAGACGTGGAAGACATCGCAAAGGTCGTTTCCTCCATAACCGGAGTCAAGATTGAAAGCATAAACGAAAGCGAGGCGAAGAAGTTGCTCAACATGCAGGGAGCATTGTCCAAAAAAGTCATCGGTCAGGATGTTGCGGTGGAAAAGGTGTCGAAAGCCATAAAGCGTTCGCGCGTAGGCCTTCAGGACCCCGGCAGACCGATAAGCTCGTTTTTGTTTGTGGGTTCGACAGGTGTCGGAAAGACGCTGTTGGCGAAGGAACTGGCAAAATATCTTTTCGGAAGCGAGGACAGTCTTGTCAGACTGGACATGAGCGAATACATGGAAAAGCACAGCGTGTCCAAACTGATAGGCTCTCCTCCCGGATATGTGGGATACAAGGATTTGGGACTGTTGACATCGGGCGTTATGACACATCCCTATTCCGTCGTGCTTCTGGATGAAATAGAAAAGGCGCATGAGGATGTCTTCAACATATCGCTGCAAATTCTGGACGAGGGACAGTTGACCGATTCTATGGGCAGGAAGATAAACTTCAAGAACACCATAATCATAATGACCTCCAATGTTGGCAGCAGGAGGCTTAGCGACTTCGGTGTCGGAGTCGGCTTTTCCACCTCGGCAGTCAAAGGCAGTCACTCCTTGCTTGAAAACAGCGTGATAGAAAAGGACCTGAAAAAAACCTTCTCACCCGAATTTCTGAACAGAATAGATGATGTGATATTCTTCAATTCGCTGGACTCCAAAACCCTTTCGAAGATTGTCAGTCTGGAATTGGAAAAATTCTCCGAAAGGCTGAAGACCTTGTCCGTCAGTGTGGAATTTTCAAAAAACGTGAAGGATTTGATATTGAAGGAGTGTTCCGAAGAGCATTACGGAGCAAGGCCGGTGAAAAGGATAATACAAAGACTGATAGAAGACGAGATATCGGACTTTCTGCTTTCGAACGGTTCTGCAAAAGACAGGCGTCTTTTTGTCGATGCAGGAGAGGACGAAAAGGAACGGAAGATAAAAATAGAATTGAAATAATCCGCTTGAGGTGAAAAAGATAAGGAGTTTTTTTGAGGAATTCGGCAGTTATATTTTGTTGATGAAGGAAGTGTTCCGCCATCCGCAGAACATGCATGTTTTCAGAAGGAAAGTCATTTTTGAAATGAAGGCCCTCGGACTTGAGTCCATACTCATAGTTTTCATCATCTCCATATTTGTCGGGGCGGCGGTCGTGATACAGTTGCTGGCCAATCTGGAGAATCCCATATATCCCAAATGGATTTACGGATTTGCATCGAGGAAAGCCATAATGCTGGAGTTCTCTCCCACCATCATTTCGCTCATACTTGCAGGCAAATGCGCTTCCCGCATAGCTTCGGAACTTGGTTCACAGAGAATATCGGAACAAATAGATGCCCTTGAGGTTATGGGGGTGAACACTCCGTCATATCTCATACTGCCAAAAATAGTCGCCTCCGTCATATTCTTTCCCCTGCTGATTATTTTCAGCATATTCATAGCCATAGGCGGCGGTGCGATAGGCGCCATGATGATGGGAACACTTACGATGACGGACTATATAGAGGGATTGCGGCTCGAGTATTCCAACATAGACATGACGTTTGCCATTGTAAAGACTTTTGTCAACGCCATAATAATTTCAACAATAGCCTCGTACAGAGGCTACACGCTCAAGGGCGGTTCGGTGGAAGTGGGAGTCCAAAGCACGAAAGCCGTGGTGCAGAGCAGCATAGTGATAATGGTATTCGATTTAATCATAACCGATTTATTCATTTAATGTATGATAAGGGTAGAAAACGTCTCCAAATACTTCGGTCAACACAAGGTCCTCGACAACATAAATACCGTTTTTGAAGAAGGGAAATGCAATCTTATAATAGGCAAAAGCGGAAGCGGTAAGACGGTCTTGATGAAATGCCTTGTCGGATTGATATATCCGGACGAAGGATACATACATTTTGACAACAGGATACTGAGACAACTGAGCAAGAAAGAGAAAGTAAACCTCAGGAAGGACATAGGCATGTTGTTTCAGGGCGGAGCCTTGTTCGACTCCATGAATGTGGAAGAAAACGTGATGTTTCCTATAAGGATGTTCCAGAAATCGGATTACAAAACGATGAGGGCAAGAGTTGATTTCTGTCTGGAAAGAGTCAACTTGTCCGGAATCAACAAACTTTTTCCTTCGGAACTGAGCGGAGGAATGCAAAAGAGAGTTGCAATAGCAAGAGCCATTGCGGCACAGCCAAGATATTTGTTCTGCGACGAGCCGAACTCGGGTCTCGACCCTCAGACCTCGATTGTAATAGACAAACTCATACAGGAAATAACCAAGGAATACAAAATGACGACCGTAATCAATACGCACGACATGAACTCGGTAATGGAAATAGGCGAAAACATAAACTTCATATATGAAGGCAAACTTTGGTGGAAGGGAGATTTGAACGTGATATTGGAAACGGACAACAAAGAACTGAATGATTTCATTTTCTGCTCCGCATTGACAAAAAGACTGAAAAAAGGTAAAATTCTACAATATGAAATACAGCAACAGTAAAATAAACAAAGCCCTTTTGATTGCAAGGAGAAGTTTGCAGGTTATCGTTATGGCCATAATAATAGTGGCTGTATTTCCTACAAAGTCCAATTTCAAATATGAGTTTTCCAAAGGACAGTTCTGGAAACACGAAAACCTGATATCTCCCATCGACTTTGCAATAGAAAAAAGCGAAAGCGAAATAAAACAGGAAAAACAACAGATTGAAACAAACAAAAAACTGTTTTACAGGGCAAGCAAAGCAAAAAACGAGGAGTTAATCAAAAAAATAAAAGACAAATATTCGGACAAGTTGGACCAGAACAGTCTTGACTATGTTCTGAACACCGTAAACAAACTGTATTCGATAGGAATATTGCAGGAACATTTCGGAAAAGGCGACGAAACGATAATAGTAATAGACAACAACATAGCCCGGGAATACGACATAAGCGACTTCCTTTCCCAGAAACAGGCGAACGAACAAATACAGCTTCTTTTGGATAAAAGCCATGTCAAGAACAAATCCGAGATATCCAGGATTCTGACCGAGGAAACAGGTGCAAACATAATCTTCGACAGTAAAATGACCGAGCAGGTCCTCCAGTCACAGCTGCAGGACATCTCTCCAAACAAAGGATTGGTCTCAAAAGGCGAACTGATAATAAGCAAAGGCGAACAGATAGACGACTACAAATATCAGGTTCTTTCCTCCCTGAAAAGCGTTTATGAAGGCAAAACAATCAGCAAGGCGAAACGTTACTCCATAATGCTGGGACAGTTTCTCCTTGTCTCAATCGCACTGATGACAATGCTTTTGTTCATAAACCACAGCAGAAGAGAAATATTTTTGGACAACAGAAAGATTCTTCTCATCTTTTTCGTGATACTGTTCATGAGCCTTGTAATGGCTTTAATCATCCATATAAATCCGAAATACATATACATAGTGCCTTTATGTATCACTCCGATTGTGATAAGAACGTTTTTCGATACCAAGACGGCTCTTTATGTCTTTCTGGTTTCAATAATCATCATAGGTTTTTCCGTTCCCAACAGTTTTGAATTCGTGTTCTACCAGCTCATAGCGGGAATGATGACAATCGTAAGCATAGAACACTCTAACAAACGCTCCAATTTTCTGCTTACAAGTCTGTTGATATTCATCAGCTACGCGCTTATATACATAGCTACCGCACTTATACAGAACGTTGAACTGAATCAGTTGGAAATAAACAGGTTTTTGATGTTCGCACTTAATGCAATAATGATTCTTTTCGCCATTCCGTTCGTATTGGTTCTGGAAAAGATGTTCGGACTTCTCAGCGACTTCTCCCTGATAGAATATACAAATACCAATTCCAAGATATTGAGGGAACTGTCCGTAAAGGCACCGGGCACATTCCAACACTGCGTGCAGGTTGCCAACATTGCCGAAGACCTTATTCATGAAATAGGCGGCAACGCACTGCTTGTCAGAGCGGGAGCTCTTCACCATGACATAGGTAAAATAAACACCCCCATATTCTTCATAGAGAATCAGAACACCAATTTCAACCCTCATAGCGAGATAAGCTACGAAGAATCGGCACAAGTCATCATATCGCACGTCACTTT
>DXGG01000170.1 GCA_019114015.1 Candidatus Onthomorpha intestinigallinarum
CAACATACCTAAACTGTTGGTGAACAAAAAATACATAAACATCATAGTCCTGATACTTGCATTGATTGTATTGACACAACTTTTCACCCGTTTTCCATTGCCGTCCGACACATTGACCAACGACAACAAAATAATAGAAGGCCGTCTCAGGATAAGAACTCAAATCATATGGTTTTTCTTCCTTATCGTCACCGGATTCGCACTGGCAATCGAACTGACCTTCGAACTGTTCCGTCAAATCCTTCTGAAGCACGAAATAGCTGCCGAAAAAGACAAGGCAGAACTGGCTCTGTACAAGGCACAAATCAACCCGCATTTCCTATTCAACACGCTAAACACCATATACGCCCTCGTTCTATCAGGTTCGGACAAGACGGAATCGGCCCTTGTCAAATTCTCCAACATTCTGCGCTACATGTACGAACACACCGAATCGGAAACGATACCTATAAAAAAGGAAATAGAATATATCCGTCAATACGTAGACCTGCAGTCGCTAAGACTGAACAGACACACAAAGGTCAATCTTGACATTGCAATGGACGACCAACAGGCTCCCGTTCCTCCAATGATACTTATAACGTTCATAGAAAACGCTTTCAAGTACGGTACTTCCTCCGAAAAGGACTGCACCATATACATAACGATAAAGCTTCGCAAAGGAGTTTTGGATTTCTCGATGCAAAACAACATAATGCGAATGAGAGAAGACAAGGGTTCAGGCATAGGCATTGCCAACTGCCGCAAACGGTTGGAGTTGCTTTATCCCGGTCGGTTCGACCTTAAAACGACAGAAACGGACAACATATTCAATACACGTTTAACCCTCAGACTGCAATGAACACTATAACTTGCATAGCGATAGACGACGAACCGATGGCCCTGCTTGTGATAGAGAATTTCTGTGCCCGCAAGAAAGGGATAAGTCTCAGCACATACAGCGAACCTCACATCGGAATGGAAAAAATAAAGGAAGAAAAGCCCGACCTTGTATTTCTAGACATAGAAATGAGCGGTGTGAACGGCCTTGACATAGCCGAAGAACTGCCTGAGGAATGCTGTCTTATTTTCACCACGGCACATGCGCAGTATGCACTCGAGGGATTCAACCTCGATGCCGTGGATTTTCTGCACAAACCTTTTGCATACGAACGTTTCGAAATAGCGGTCGACAAGGCCGTAAGAAGAATACAAAACCGCAGGACATCATCATCGAAAGTACTGGTCGTAAAACAGCAATACAACAATGTGAACATAGATATGGACGACATACTTTATGTCAAGGCTTTAGGCAACTACTGCGAAATATACCGCGGCAGGGAAAGCTATATCATTTCCCGCACAAGCCTCAAGACGCTCAGGGAGATGTTGCCCGAGGATTCGTTTTTGAGAATCCACCGTTCCTACATCGTTGCCAAAGACAAGATAGAGAAGTTCAGCAAAACGCAATTGAAACTGAAAGGCTGCAAGGAACTGCTCCCTATCGGTGAATCATATTCGTCTCAATTCGAGAATTTCCTGAAGGAATCACTGCCTTAAAAAATAATCAAGCAAAAAATTCTGATACAACATGTTCAACAACAGAGCAACCACATTTGCAACAAGCAATGATTTATAGTGCGTTCTGTGAAATACGAATCTGTCACATAACAATACACCCAGAGAAAGAATCCATACAATCAACGAAGGAAACATCCTCAAGGCAAGAAAAAAATCTCCATTGAATAAAAATACAAATGCCCGTTGCGAGCCACACAACGGACATGATATATCGAACAGTTGCTTGTACGCACAAGGCAACAAATGCCGTTCAAAGAAATCAAGCATGACTATTGCTGCAAAATATCACTCACAAGCAGACCGCCTCCGACAATTACACCTATGAATATTACATACAAAATGTAAACACCATTCAACACAATGCCTATTATCGACAGAATACGTCCTGCATTGAGCATTCCATTACCCATGTATTGTTCGGGTGACAAATTATAACATTTAATTCCTTTGTTGGCAAGTACCAATCCTATTATTCCACAAATCAATCCGACAAAAAAACAACTGAACACAATGGAACAGATACCCAAAACCAAAGATGCAACAGCGTTCGGAACCGTTTTTAATTGTTCTCCCATAATTACAACGTTTTTAAATCAATATATTTGCAAAGTAAATATTTTTTTTACTTTTCTCCAAGCAAATATCGGTTCAGATTATCCAAAACTATGTTTATTCTCTTGTCAAACGATTCTCTTGTGGCATAGGCAACATGAGGCAGAAGCAAGACATTCTTCGCTCCGAGCAACGGATGACCCTCTTCCAAAGGCGGTTCCTTTTCGTACACGTCAATTGCCGCACCGGCAAGCCTGCCCTCGTTCAAAGCCTCCGCCAAAGCAACATTGTCAACGACCGAACCTCTTGCCGTATTGACCAATATGGCTTCCGACTTGCATAACGAAAGCATCTTTCGGCTTATCATGCCTTTGGTGTCCTCCGTGAGAGGAACATGAAGGCTGATAATGTCCGACTCTCTCATCAACTCCTCCAAAGAAACGTATCTTATGCCCATATCTTCCGCCTCCTGCCTTCTGCTACGTGAATATGCCGTCAATTCACATCCGAACGCCTTGAGCAAACCAGCCGTTGCAAGACCTATGGCCCCCGTTCCGACCAAGCCTGCACGCTTGCCTCTCAATTCCATTCCCAATATGCCTTTACGCGTGCCGTACGCTCTTGTTTCGGAATCAAAATACGTCATCCGTCTGTAAAGGTCTATCATCATGCCGACAGCCAGTTCCGAAACCGCAACGGTGGCATAACCCGACGCATTCATTATCCTTATTCCATGTTCCCTGCAATAGTCCAGGTCTATGTGATCTATACCCGTAAAGGCCACATCTATCATCTTCAACCTCTTGCAACGGCTTAACACATCCCTACCAAGGGCTATGTTGGAGACAATGACTATATCGGCATCGTTCATGCGTTCGGCCAGCACCTCTCCTTCTTCCCTTCTGTCGAAATATACCTTGAATTCATGTCCTTTCGACAAATATTCCGCCTGCAATCTCTCTGCAAGGCTTTCGCTTATTCCTATCGGTTCAACAGCAACTATCTTCATATCTTTCAATCACCATATTAAAAAAGTGGTGCGTATCAACCCGCACCACTCATAATTGTTATGCATTATCATTTTATTTGATGAATCCGCTTCTTCTCAATAACGCCTCATTGGTTGGTTCGTGTCCCCTGAAGGCCTTATACAATTCCATAGGGTGTTTCTTGCCGCCTTTGGAAAGTATGTTGTTGCGGAACGAAGTGGAAACTTCCTTGTTGAATATTCCCTTTTCCTGGAACAGGGAGAAAGCATCGGCATCCAACACCTCCGCCCATTTGTATCCGTAATAACCTGCGGCATATCCGCCGGAGAATATGTGTCCGAACGAAGTGGACATCAACGCTCCGTCAACCTTAGGCAACAATTCCGCCTTTTGGCTTACCTTGTCCTCAAGTGCTATTACATCTCCTTCATAAGGTTCAGTTATCGTGTGCCACTGCATGTCTATCATGCCGAGGAACAACTGACGTACCGAAAGCCATCCTGCAAGATACTTTTCCGAATCGGTCAACTTGTCAATCAGTTCCTGAGGTATCTTCTCTCCCGTCTTGTAATGTACGGCAAACATGTCCAGGAACTGCTTTTCTGTCGCGAAGTTCTCCATTATCTGCGAAGGCAGTTCGACAAAGTCCCTGTAAACCGATGTTCCTGTAACAGAAGAATAGGTTCCCTCCGCAAGGATGCCGTGCAAGCAGTGTCCGAATTCGTGAAGGAAGGTATTAACCTCGTCAAAAGTCAAAAGGGAAGGCTCCTTTTTCGTAGGCTTCGTAAAGTTGCATACCATCTGAATCAAAGGCCTTACTTCCTTGCCGTCAGCCGTCTTGTACTCATCCCTGAAAGAAGTCATCCATGCTCCAGAACGCTTGCTCTCCCTTGGGAAAAAGTCCATGTAGACAACAGCCATGAACTTGCCGTTGCTCTTGTCGTAAACCTCATAGACCATAACGTCAGGATGATACTTCTGTATCTTGTCGTTTTCAACGAATTTCAATCCGTAAAGAGTGTCCGCCAAGGCAAAAATACCGCGTTTTACATTCTCCAACTGAAAATAAGGCTTCATCATCTCGGGATCCATGGCATATTTCTCGTTCTTAAGCCTTTCGCTCCAATAGGAAAAATCCCATCTCTGCAAATCTCCCACAAAGCCGTTCTTGTTCGCATACTCCTGAACCTGTGCCAAATCCTTCTTTGCAAAAGGCATGGATGCCTCAAGCAAGTCAGCAAGGAACTTGTCCACAGTTGCAGGATTCTGTGCCATTCTCTCCTCCAAGGCGTATTCCGCATAGGAAGAATAACCGAGCAATTGGGCCATTCTCAATCGAAGGTTGGCTATCCTTCTTGCTATTTCCTTGTTGTCGTTCTCGTTGTTGTGATTTGCAACAGAGTTATAAGCCCTCCACATCTGCTCTCTCAAATCCCTGTTCTCGGCATACATCATGAAC
>DXGG01000171.1 GCA_019114015.1 Candidatus Onthomorpha intestinigallinarum
TATTCCCCTGTAAGAGTAAAGATATTCCGAACAGTTTATGTCATCAACTATGTCACCCAACAAGTAAACGGTGGCTCCACCGGTCTTGAAATCCATAGTCATCTGATTATCCTTGACAACAGTACCTATCATTCCTATCACAGGCGAAGGATAAACCGCCTCAACCTTACCGTTCATCGAAGCCTGATTGTAGAAACTTACATTGCCACCCGTTACCGGCGTATTGAACTTCCTGCATGCAATGCCCATGCCCTCTATCGCCTTTACAAACTGCCAATATGTCTCCTTGTTGTAAGGGTTGCCGAAATTCAGACAGTTGGTTATTGCCAAAGGCTCTCCACCTGCACAGACTATGTTGCGGGCCGCCTCCGAGACTGCTATCTGAGTACCTTTCAACGGATCGGAATAAACATATCTCGAATTGCAGTCACAAGTCATGGCTATGGCATTGTCCGTTCCCTTCACGTTTGCCACACCTGCATCGGACGGTCTGTTGGTGGACATGTTGCAAGTGCCTACCATGGAATCATATTGCTCATACACCCAGCGTTTCGAAGCGATATTCGGAGCAGATGCCAAAAACCTGCTTATCTTTTTGGCTTCCTGAAGGTCCGGTTCAGAAACACGCTCTTTCTTGAACTCAAACGTCCGGGCGTAATACTCCGGTTCTTTGTATTCACGGCTGTAAACGGGTGCTCCACCGCCTAAAACCAAAGACGCGGCAGGAACCTGTGCCACCAAATCACCTTTATATCTGAAGTAAAGCATGTCCTCGTCTATCACTTCCCCTATGCGTGCACAGTTCAAGTCCCACTTGGCAAATATATCCTCAACTTCCTTTTCCCTTCCCTTGGCAACACAAACCAACATTCTTTCCTGACTCTCCGAAAGCAATATCTCCCATGCCTCCATATTCTTCTGACGCAAAGGCACCTTGTCCAAATCTATCACCATACCGGAAGAACCTTTCTCACTCATTTCCGAAGTGGAACAGATGATGCCCGCAGCACCCATATCCTGCATTCCCACGACCGCTCCGCTCTTTCGCAACTCCAATGTGGCCTCCAGCAAAAGTTTTTCCTGGAAAGGATCCCCGACCTGTATAGAAGGTATGTCATCCGCAGTATTTTCCGTAACGTCGGCTGAAGCAAAGGTCGCTCCGTGTATACCGTCCTTGCCGGTAGCAGAGCCTACTATGTAAACAGGGTTGCCCTTGCCCTTTGCGACGGCAGATATCAAATCCTCCTTTTTCATTATCCCAACGCTCATGGCGTTGACAAGAGGATTGTGTTCAAAACAGTCGTCAAAAAATACCTCTCCGCCCAAAACAGGCACTCCGAACGAATTGCCGTAATGGGAAATACCCTTGACCACACCTTTGACCAGCCATTGCGTATGAGGATTGTTCAAATCTCCGAACCTCAACGAATTGAGCTGTGCTATGGGACGTGCTCCCATAGTAAAAATATCCCTGTTTATACCGCCCACTCCCGTAGCCGCTCCCTGAAAAGGTTCCACGGCACAAGGATGATTGTGCGACTCTATCTTGAAAACGCATGCCTTACCGCCTCCCACGTCAACCATACCCGCATTTTCCTCGCCCGGCTTGACCAACAACTGCTTTCCCTCTCGAGGAAGGGTTTTAAGATACTTTATCGAATTTTTGTAAGAGGCATGCTCGCTCCACATAACCGAGTATATGCTCAGTTCCGTATAGTTCGGAGTCCGTCCGCCCAAATATTCCTTTATCTTTTCAAACTCTTCGGGCAACAAACCCAAATCTTTGGCGGTTTCAACCGTCACAGTTTGCGTGTTATCCATACAACAAATATTTATACTGCAAAGGTAGCATTTTTTCCTTTAACAACAAGCATTTGTCCTTTCTTGATTCCGTCGCAACGAAATCAAATTCCATTTTCACCGAATCAAGTTCTATTTTTCTCAAATCAAATTCCATTGCGACCGATATTTGACAACAAAAATGCGGAAATGTAAAAAACATTCCGTATCTTTGTTTTCGTTAACCTGCAGGAAAGATCATGAAATTCTACACGGAAGTCATCGTAAAGGAAGCTGCAAACAAGATATCGCACAAGGACGGAATAATGTTGAACGGCTCGTGTTTTACAGAAAACATAGGCAACAAATTCGTCTGCGGCGGGTTTGAGACCAGCATAAATCCGTTCGGCATACTTTACAATCCCGTTTCGATATGCGAGAGTCTGAACAGAATCTGTACTTTGGAGTACATGAAAGAGGAAGATCTGGTAAATGTGGACGGATTCTGGAAGTCCTGTTCCCACCACGGCAGTTTCCGTTCGGAAAACAAGGAAGAACTGCTTATGATGACAAATGACGGAATAAGGAAGAACCACGATTTTCTGGCGAATGCAGGTGTGGTGATACTTACCCTCGGCACCGCATGGATATATACGCTAAAGGAAAGCAACAGAGTCTTGGGCAACTGCCACAAGTTGAACTCCAACCTTATCCGACGCAGTATCCTTACCGTAGAACAGGTAAAAGAAAACCTTTGCAAGACCTTAGACATGGTTCGCAGACTGAATCCGAAAATACGTTTTATAATAACGATAAGTCCCATCCGCCATTGGAAAGAGGGATACAGGGACAACATGCTGAGCAAATCCACTCTGCATCTCGGTGTGGAGGCTTTCTGCAAATGCACCGCAAGTGATTATTTCCCCTCTTATGAAATAGTCATGGACCAATTGAGGGATTACCGTTTTTATGCCGAGGACATGTTGCATCCGAATCAGACGGCGGTGGATTATATTTGGGATGTGTTTTCCGAAACATATATAAGCAGGGAAAGCATCGCCCTTGCAAACGACTTCCAACGTCTGTTTGCCATGAAGCAACACAGAGCCTTCAATCCCGAAAGCGAAGGTTACAGGAATCATTTGAGGAAAACGGAAACATTTGAAAAGGAACTGTATGAAAGAAGAGAGAAAATGCACGCTTGAGGCCTGCGTAGGTACAATCGAATCGGCTCTCGAAGCCGAAAAAGGCGGAGCGGACAGAATAGAATTGTGCGATGACCTCATCGAAGGAGGAACAACTCCCTCTTTCGGCATGATATGTATGGCCAAAGAACTGCTGAAAATAGATATTGCGGTAATGATACGTCCCCGTCACGGCGATTTTCTGTATTCGGACAATGAATTCGAAATTATGAAAAAAGACATAGAACTTTGTCGCAAAATAGGGGTGAAAGCGGTTGTGTTCGGCATTCTCCTTCCGGAAGGAGAGGTTGACATGACAAGGACAAAACAACTCGTAGAAATTGCAGGAAAAATGCAGGTATGCTTTCACAGGGCCGTGGACTTGTGCAAAGACATGAGCAAAGCTGTCTGTGACATAATAGAATGCGGATGCGACAGGATACTTACCTCAGGCGGAAAGAACAAGGCCGTTGACGGCATTGAGCAAATAGGATTGATACATTCCCTTTACTCGGAACAAATAGAAATAATGGTGGGCAGCGGTATCGATGAGGTAAATGCCGAGCGTTTCAAGCAAATGGGAATAAGGCATTTTCATCTTTCAGGCAAGGGAGAAAAGGAAAGCGGCATGACATTCCGCAAACCGTATGTATCTATGGGCGGAATATCCCCTGAAAAGGAATATGTAATAACCCAAACCGACTGTACAAAGATAGCTCTGGTTAAAAAAGTTCTGCAAAATTAAACCAGATGAAAATCAATAATCATATTATTACTCCTGTTCCTTTCTGAATACGGAGGGGGAAACGCTATGTTTCTTCACGAATGCTCTTCTAAATGTTGAATAGGAATTGAAACCGGAACGGATTGCGACATCTTCGAGATTAATATTTGAATTGTCTGTTTTCAATATTTCTTCCGCTTTTTCCAGTCTCATGTTGTTTATGTAATCGCAAAAATTGGAATTATGGTTTTTATTGATATATGCGCTTAAATAGGACCGATTCATTCCCAACTCCCGTGCCAATACGGTCAACGTAATGCCGTTATTGAGATAATAGCCTTTTTCACGTATTATGTAATCTATATCCAAACCATGAATACCTGTACGGTTTTCTTCGTCAAATACTTCATCAACCTCTTGTTCATTCACCTCTGCCACTTCCTGTTTGTAAGTTTTGGTAAACAGATAGTATGCAAGCAATACAACGGAAAGATTATAAAAAGAACTTGCTGCAAGAGAGCCTTTCAAAGATATATAGGTGTTGAAATTTCTTCCCTGTGAAAAACTTTCAGGTATCCATATAACAATCCATACAAGCAATACTCTCAAGACAAATGCAACCCATTTTATGTCCAAATTCTCTATGGAAGAATAATTATTTCGCAAACGTTTCATTTGTCTGCTTATACTTATTTCAAACTTTACATACATGAACGAACAGCATAAAATGGTAAAAATTTGCTCCATTCGATAAAACAACTCATTTCGGGAAATGATATAAAGCAGGGTAAAAGTGAGAAAAGGAGACAGATAAACGAACAAATATTTTAATTTCAGCCTGTCAGGATTTATTATTTCATGTAGAAACATAAGAAAACCGCCTATAGACAAATAATCCAAGAGTAAAAGAAGTATGTTGACGTATTGTTTGTTCCCATAATCAATAAACAGCAACATAACAACGTTGTTCAGAAACAGAAAAGACATAAAGACGAACAAAACACCTAGAATGGTTTGAAATCTGTATTTGTTCCGTTTTTTGAGAAGTATAATTCCAAAAAACATCATTATGGTTGCAGAAATAGTCGAAGTAACTACAAAAAGCAAGAAATATTCAATCTCTTTCATAAACTGGAATTAATATTTATTCCATTAAGCGTTCGCAAAGTTAGCAAATAATCAGCATTTCCCACAAAAAACACATTAAAAAAAACTCTTATATATCATTTTCCAATGAATTAATTATCAGTAGAAAACAAAATATTTACAAATTGAACAATTGAAATTTACGAATTGAACACCATATCATTTGCCGTGTAAATTACATTTGCACAAACAAAAAACGGTATAACTATGAAAAAAATCATCTTATTGTTTTTAGCAACGGCAATGACTTTCACACTCTTTGGTCAAAGTCAGCAAGAAAAAAAAGAGGTTAAAAAAGAAAAGACTTCCAAATTCGGCAAATTCATACGAAAGGTTGGAGAGTCTGCAACTGGAATAAACATGAGTAATGAAACTTATGTGAAAGCTCCAGCAAACATGAACAAAATATTGAAATTTACTCCGCAAAGTTGTTGCGGCACTCTGGAAAGTGGAGAAGTGGTATTTAATTTAAGTCTCGGGCTTTTGGACGATTTCAGAACACTTACCCTAGGTAAAAGACTTGGTGGAGGCAGGTTCAAGGTAGAATGTTACGATGTGAATGGGAATAAATACAATGGACAGATTATAGGTCATTACAAAACGACCGATTTATTGTCAAGTGTACCGCTTAACATTACAATGGTTTTTCAGAAACTTCCCACTAATCTAAAACAGATAGAAGTAATACAGATTTCTGATTATTATCTAAGAACAAATGATGAACTCGTAACTAGTGGAAACACTCATGAATCCATTCAAATCAGAAATATAAACATAGATTGGAAATCCGGAAAAAATACAAACAATTCCTATATAGTATTGGACTACGAACTTGGAAAACTGCTGAATATAGAAAATATAAAATGCACCGCTAGGAAAGGAGATAATTTTGCGACATTAAGTTTTAACGTTGTCCCTTCTGACAATATAAGGAACATAGAATTAGCAACAAATGCCGGAGGCAGATCAACAGGCGGTTTGACCGCATACGATGAGAGCAATAACAAGTTTAAAGGTTCTTACAATAAGGAAAATCCCGGCGAAATGAATGAAGGCATAAAATATAAGCTGTCATTCTCAATAGACAATATTACAGAAAACGCGAGACTGTTTTCTATTGTACAATTGGGTTACTACGTAAATTGGGAGAATGGAATATTCCGTGCGGACAATACACGACCTTTGTTCATACATGATTTGCCTGTTGAATGGGAATAATCTTATAAAATCAATAAAATACTAATTTAAAATTTATTCATCATGAAGAAAATCTTTAATTGTTTAACTGTTGCCCTTGTTGGGCTTATGATTGCGGCTTGTTCGGGAGGCGGCAACGAATTTATCAAAGAAGCGGAAAGCAAAGTAGAAATCAAGGAAGATGCTTTATGGGGTCAATTGCCAAGCCTTGCGGATCAATATAAAGCGGCGAAAGATGCGATGGAAGCTGCAATGGAAAAAGACAGGGAAGAAATCCTTAAATCTGCCAAGGACCTTGGAGATGCGATGAAACAAGGAGAAGAAAAAAGCTCAAAGTACGAAGCAAAAGAAGCAGAGATTGATACGTTTTACAGCAAGAAGTTCATGGATGCCGCTGCAAAGTTGAAAGACAAGGAAGTCCCTTGCAGTTTTGACGAAAAATTATTCTCTTCCGCCAAAATCACCATCCTTGGAGCAGAGGAAACGAACCAAAGCGTACCAAGCAGATTGGTATTGAAGGCAGAACTTGTTTTAGCCTACGATATGACATCTCCTTACATAACATTCGACTATTTAAACAGTGCAGGTGAAAAAGGAAAATCAAGCGGAGCCACATATTTGGATAAAGGCAAAAAATATAAGGCAGGAGATAAAATATTATTGGAAAAAGGACAAAACGGAGGTCCTTTGATGGTATATTTCGAATCGCTTAAAGATTTCAACAAGATACATTTTAGCGGAAAGAAATAATTCTTGAAACCGCAACAACAAGGAAAATCATTCGATACTTCCGGTATTGGATGATTTTCTTTTTTGTTTTTGTTCAAGCATATATTGGGAATATTGTATCATCGAAAAAGCATAGTCACGCATTTCATCGGCCAAATGTTTTTGTTCTTCCATGCAATTATTCGCATTATCATCTGTTAGCCGATATAAATTCTCCATACCGTTGGTATGATACACATAGAAATAATTCTCACTTAAAACCCCTATCTTGTCATCTGCGGAAAAATAAGCGTAAGGCCTTTTTTCCCTTTGCAAATCTATTCCGAGAGTATTGTTCTGATAATCCTCAAAAAGCATTGAAAGCAATGTAGGACCCAAATCAATCTGCAAGGCAAACGATTCGACAGATTCAGGTTTTATTTGACTCGGAGAAAAAAACAACATAGGCGTATGATGATAAGACAAAGGCATTTCATATTTAGATCCCGGTTTTGCATAACCGTGGTCCGCAACAAAGACAAAGACTGTTTTATTAAACCAATCCGTCTTTCTCGCATCTTCAATAAAACGACCTATCGCCCAATCTGCATATTCTACAATCTGATTCTTTATTCCATTGCTATGAGGTTTAAAGTCAATATCCTCCGGCAGCACATAAGGACCATGATCGCTTGAACTCATAAGACAGGCAAAAAACGGTTTGTCCGCACTTAAAGAGTTCAGAACCTTTATTGCTTTTTCGTACATTACATGATCCGGTACTCCGAGAGTGCTTTTAACCTGAGAAACGGGATAATCTTTCTGCGATATTATTCTTTCAACTCTGTTAGCATAAAGGAAACCGGCTATATTGTCAAATTGTTCATCATGAGTTGTAAAATAAAGGGTTTGATAGCCTTTATCTTTTAATACATTCGGTAATCCATCCATTGTAGGAATCAACACTTTGTTCATTGAATGCTGAGAAAGTATTGCGGGATGAGAAAACAAGGTTGAATACACTCCATTGTAAGTATGTATCCCTGCAGTATAGGCATTGTCATAGGAAAGAGACTGCCTTATTATGCCATCCAAACAAGGCGTCAGGTCGCTTTTCTCATTAAAATAACCTACTTTGTCCGCAGACATGGATTCCATTATAATAAGAACAACATTCGTTCCTTCAGCCAAATGAACCGATGATTTGGTTTCATCAATGGGCGTTGACAATTCCCCTGCTACAATCCGCCTTGCCGTATTCAAATCAATCAATGAAACCTTTTTATTCTTCTCCTTGTTTTTTTCTTCAACGCTTTTTATGAAAGTAAATACCGGATTCAAACCTATCTGATTCAAAAAAGGATTATTAGAAAAATAAGCCGTACCAACTCTTATCGGACTCTTTAATGCCAATCTCCCTCTCATTCCCAAAAAACATAGAAAAACCAAAACAATAGAAACTATGACTGTAGGAGTAAACGATACAACGGTTCGTTCGGACAGCAATGTCTTTCTATATATTTTCGACATTATCCAATCGTAAGCAACGGTGAATATCAGAAATAAAAACAGATAAACGAAATACGACGGTTCCTGAACAATCATGTTCACAACAAAATTCAACGAATCAATCCATGTGAGAGCCATTACATTCAGGCGAGTAAAGAAATAATTGAAATAAGGTATGTCCGCTGCACACAAAAAAAAGGAAACGGAAAAACACAAACACACAAAAATATGTATTACGCGATAATATACTTTATTCTTTATATTCGCAATATCCCCAACTGCTACAAAAATAAGCGGCAACGCAAGTATATAGGCACTTACAACCGTATCAAAACGCCATCCTAAAACAAAAGCCTTAAATAACTGCCAATCCAAATGCACATCCTGGTCTTCTGTAGAGAAACAAAACACCATCACATTCAACACCCTGAATATGAAAAAACATAAAATCGCAATAAAGTAAGCAGCAAATATATAGGACAATCTGCTTGTTCTGATGAATTTCCTCATTTATAGATTCTGCATTTTGACTAATTGACAATACAAACCGCCTTTTTCCACAAGTTCCGTATGTGTTCCTTTCTCGACCAACTGTCCCTGATTCAACACCACAATCAAATCCGCTTGTGTTACGGTGGAAAGTCTGTGTGCAATAATTATGGACGTTCTGCCTTGCATCAAATGTGTCAATGCCTGCTGAACCAGATATTCATTCTTGGTATCCAAGGCCGATGTAGCCTCATCCAAAACAAGTATCTCGGGATTCTTCAATACCGCTCTTGCTATGCATATTCTTTGTCTTTCTCCACCGGAAAGAGATAGCCCCCTGTCGGTCAAATGCGTAAAATAGCCTTTCTCCAATCTTGAAATAAAATCATGCGCATTAGCTATCTTGGCAGCCTGTACAACCTGCTCCATGGTGGCATCCTTATTACCAAAAGCTATATTCTTAAAAATCGTATCGTTAAACAATATAGACTCCTGAGTAACCAATCCTATTTTTTGCCTCAATGAATTGATGTTAAACTTCTTTATGTTTACACCATCGAACAATATTTCCCCGCTTGTACAATCAGCAAAACGGGAAACCAAATCCACAAGTGTGGATTTTCCTGCACCCGAAGCTCCTACCAGAGCTACCGTCTGACCTTTCTTTATACATAGATTTATGTTTTGCAACACTGGTTTCTCATTCGCATTGTAAGAAAAGGATACATCCTTGAATTCTATGCCATATTTTATTCCTGACAGTGTCACGGCATTCTTTTCTTCCAAAATTTTCTCGTCGGCATCCAATATTTCATACAATCGAACTGCCGCCGCATTCGCTTTCTGCAAATTATAATACGCTGTGACAACTGACTGCAACGGGGAAATAATCCTCGCAAAAATCAAGGTAAATCCTATAAGTACGGCAGGCTGCAACTTACCCGTCAAAACCATCTCTCCTCCAAACAAAACAATGGAAACAAGTGCCGTTATAGCAAGAAACTCCGTAAGCGGAGAAGCCAGTTCTCTCTTGCGAAAGATCTTTATCATCAAACCCGTATATCTGTCATTGTTCCTTTTGAACCTGTCACTCATTATATCTTCTGCATTATACGACTTCACAAGTCTCAGTCCGTCAAGTGTTTCCTCCGCACACGAAAGCATTGTACCCATTTCCTTCTGTCCCTCCACCGAATTGGCGTTCAGACTATTGCCAACCCATCTTATAAGAAGATAAGCCAATGGCAGGACAATAAGAATAAATACGACCAACTGCCACGAAGCAATAATCAGTGCTATGAAAAAAACTATGACCATTACTGGGTCCTTGACAAACATTTGAAGACTAGTCGTTATAGACCATTCAACATCACCCAAATCGGACGTAAGACGTGAAATAATGTCTCCCTTTCGCTTGTCCGAGAAAAAACTTACCGGCAATATGGTTATCTTCCTGTACAAATCGTCCCTTATATCCTGAACCACACCGTTACGTATGGGTGTAAGAAAAAAAGTGCCCAAATATCTGAACAACGAAGAAAAAAACACGAAAACCATATAAATGCCTCCTATGTACAGCAGACAAGAATATATTCCGTGACTTTCCTTATAATCATTCAACTGCCAGGAAAAATAATCTATCAAGACATCCTTGTCCATAGACGGTTCAGGACAGACGGGCGGTGCCTGTACAATACCGAAAAGAACGGATATGAAAGGTATAATCAGTACAAAAGAAAACAATGAGAAAAAAACGTACAGAGAATTACAAAACACATTCAAGATCACATAACGCTTGTAATTAAGAACATACCTCAGAATTCTGAATACGTTTTTCATTTGCTTTCAAACGGTTTTAGTAACGATAATGTTCAGCCTTATAAGGGCCGTTCACATTAACACCTATGTAATCAGCCTGTTTTTGCGTCAGTTTCGTCAGTTTGACTCCTATATTGTCCAAATGCAATCTTGCAACCTCTTCATCCAGTTCCTTCGGCAGACGATATACACCCACTTCATATTTCTTTGTCCAAAGATCTATCTGAGCGAGAGTTTGGTTTGTAAAGGAATTGCTCATGACAAAAGAAGGATGTCCGGTTGCACAGCCAAGATTAACCAGTCTTCCCTCTGCCAACAGATATATGCAATGACCGTCAGGATACAAATATTTGTCTACTTGCGGTTTAATGTTGATTTTCTTTATTCCTGGCCATTTTTCAAGTTTTTCGACCTGTATTTCATTGTCAAAATGACCTATATTGCAGACTATCGCTTCGGATTTCATCTGCGCCATATCCTCTGCCGTTATCACATCACAGTTTCCTGTTGTAGTAACGTATATGTTGCCTTCTTTCAAAGCGTCCTGCAATGTGGTAACCTCAAAACCTTCCATAGCAGCCTGCAATGCACATATAGGATCTATTTCCGTGACGAGAACCCTCGCACCATAGCCTCTCATGCTTCTTGCACAACCCTTGCCTACATCTCCATAGCCGCAAACAACCACAACCTTTCCCGCTATCATTACATCCGTAGCTCTTTTTATACCGTCTGCCAGAGATTCCCTGCAACCATAAAGATTGTCAAACTTGCTTTTCGTCACCGAATCGTTGACGTTGATTGCAGGTATCAACAATTCCCCTCTTTCCATCATCTGATACAAACGGTGTACTCCCGTCGTAGTCTCTTCGCTTACACCCCTTAGGTTCTTCATTATCTTGTGCCACTTCCCACTGTCCTCCGACAAGACCTCCTTTAACGTTTTCAGGATGACAGCTTCCTCTGTCGTTTCGGCTTTCTTGTCAAGCAATGCGGGATTCTCCTCCGCCGCATAACCCTTATGAACCATTAAAGTGGCATCTCCCCCGTCATCGACAATCAAATCCGGACCTTCTCCTCCAGGAAAGGACAAGGCCTGATTGGTACACCACCAGTATTCCTCCAAAGTCTCACCCTTCCATGCAAAAACGGGAACACCTGCGGCCGCAATGGCTGCTGCAGCATGGTCCTGAGTGGAAAAAATATTGCAGGAACACCATCTCACCTGCGCTCCCAAAGCAACAAGCGTCTCTATGAGTACAGCCGTCTGTATGGTCATGTGCAACGAACCCATTATACGGGCACCTTTCAAAGGTTTTTCACTACCGTACTTGCGTCTCAAGGCCATAAGTCCCGGCATTTCCTTCTCCGCTATTTCTATTTCCTTTCTTCCAAAATCCGCAAGGTTGATATCCGCAACCTTGTATTTCAAACTGTAATCCGTCATCTGTAATTCAATATATTCGTTATTTAATCATCAAATTGTATATCTTCCAAAATATATCCGTATTCTGAATAACACCCCTGAATTGTTCACTTCCCGGACCGTAAGCATAAACCGGTACCGGTATTGCGGTATGATCGTCACTCGTCCATTCACATTCGGTTCCCTTATCCTTCGACTTCAAAGCCAGTCCACCCGTTTCATGGTCTGCAACAACTACAACAAGCGTATGTCCGTCCTTTCGGGCAAAATCCAACGCAATCCTTACACAAGCATCAAAATCCAGAAGCTCATCCATCATCCTTTCATATCTGTTGTCATGAGACTCCATGTCTATCTTGCTGCCTTCCACCATCATGAAAAAACCTTCCTCATTATCAGAAACCACATCCAAGGCCTTTGTCATGCTCTTTTCCATGAAATTTCCTCTCTTGGCAAACGGCTCAAGATGATTTTCGGCAAACAAACCGACTATTCGGTCCGATTTGACCTCATCCAGTTCATCCATGTCCGTAACTATGGCATAACCTTTCTCCTTAAGGGAATCGGCTACGTTCAATCCGTCTTTCCTTTTGTCGGGCATAAAATTATCCCTTCCGCCTCCCAAAACCACATCAACGTTACCCGAAAGATAAGCCAAGGCTATGCTGTCCTGCAAATCACGGTCCGACACATGAGCCACAAAACTTGCCGGAGTGGCATGGGTAATGCTGCTCGTACAAACCATTGCCGTCGACTTGCCTGCACGCTTGGCAATTTCCAACAAAGAAATACGGGCATTGCCTTTGTCATCCATTCCTATGCATCCGTAATTGGTCTTGTGACCGGTTGCTATGGCCGTACCGCCCGCCCCTGAATCCGTAACCTTTCTGTCTGCACAAGAGGTTATTGCAAATGCAGTATAAGGCATGGTAAACATTACAAGACTGTCACCGTTGTAAAGATAAGCGGCATAAGAATGCGCCAATCCCATACCGTCCCCTATCATAAGGATGACATTCCTTACATTCTGCTGAGACCACAAGACAAACGGCAGAAAAAACAAACAGACCGCTATACAAAACCCTCTCATCCGCATCTAAATATCCAACTGTCCCAAAACGGTGTTGTACAACCACCTCGTATCCTTTCCCATCGCCCTTACCTGTTGAGGGACTATGCTCTGCTCGGATTGTCCAGGCGTGGTATTGACTTCCAGAAAATAAAGCCTGTCTTTGGCATCGTCATATATGAAATCAACCCTGCAAACCCCGTTGCAGGACAAACCTTCGTAAACATCTCTCGTCGCTTTTCTTATCCTTTCGCTCAATTCCTCGTCAACAGGCGCGGGAGTTATCTCCTTGGACAAACCGTTGTATTTGGCATCATAATCGAAGAAATCCGTATCGGGACGTATCTCAGTAACGGGAAATGCCTCAACCGAACCGCCAAGACGCATGACGCCGCAACTGAATTCCCTGCCCTCTATGAACTCCTCGACAAGCACCTTGGGATGAACAGCATAAGCCTTGTCCAAAGCCTGAGGCAGTTCCTCCCTCGTCCTTACCTTGCTCATCCCTATGGAAGAACCTCCCTCGGACGGCTTTACGAAAACCGGCAGACTGACCCTTGAAAGAATCTGGTCAACACTCAAAGGCGCATCCTTAAACGTATGGACATTCTTTGCAACATCCACAATTCCAAGCTCCCTTACGCATGCATTGCAGACCGCCTTGTCGAAAGTAACGGCCGAAACCAAAGAAGAACATGTGGTGTAGGGAAGAGAAATCATGTCGAAATAAGCCTGCAACAGACCGTTCTCGCCCGGAGTGCCATGAACCGTTATGAAAGCCGCATCAAACGTTATTTTCCTTCCGTCAAGCCTTATCGAAAAATCATTCCTGTCAACCTCCGTCTTTTCCCCCTCATATTCACAATACCAAGACTGCCTTGTTATTACTATGCGATAAACATCATACTTATCCTTGTCCAAATTACGGAATATCTGCTCGGCAGACCGTAAGGACACCTCAAACTCCCCGGAATAGCCTCCGGCAACAAGCGCTATGTTCCTTTTCATAAAACCACTGCCTATTTTTTCCTGTCATTCCTCTTCGGAACGTCCACTATTCAACCTTGTTTTCAAATCCAACAGAAACCCTTTCATATTCTTCAATGTGGATATCACTTCCATATCAACCTCGTCAGTCTTTGTCTCCTGCGTTCTAAGAACCCTTTTCACTCCATCCAAAGTATATCCCTTATCCCTCGAAAGATAGACTATTTGTTTCAGCAAAACAACATCCTCCCTTGAATAGCGTCTTATGCCAGTTGAAGTCCGACGTGGCTTCAAACGGCTTATTTCCTTTTCCCAATACCTCAAGGTGGAATACGGAACGCCCAATTCCTCCGACACTTCCTGTATGGTGTAAAACAGTTTATCTATCATTCTACAAAGGTATATATTATTTTTCAATTGATGGTAAAATTTAAAACGGTACTTGCAATCGAATGTTTCACCGACACTCGTCATCGGAATCAAACACTGGAAAAATGGATTCTGAAAAGAAAAAAATGAATTCAAAAGACAATTTTTTCTTTTCAGAAAAGAATTTCACGGAATCAAATTGCAAGTCTGCGGCATAAAATACAGGCATATCATTCTTCCCACAAATCCAAATCACATGAAGATTCAAGATTTCTTATCCTTTCATCCTCTTCATATGCAGGGAAAAAATTCAGACCTGTCATCCGTTCTATTTCATCCACACTGCAGGAATATTCCCAGAACTGCCCCTCAAGAGGCCTGTTTTCCATTACAAAGGCCGCCATCTTGCGGGTAGGATGGGAAATGTCCACAACAATCTTGTAGAACTTGGAGGGGACACTCACTTTGTTCTTGCCGACATGTCCCAATAGCGAATCCAGGACCGTTCCCGTCACAACGATTAAACTGTCGTTATCCACGGCCCATTTCCTCACCCTGTTCTCCAACTGTTTCCAAAGACCGCGGTTAAGGCCCGGCGACTGCGGGGATATGTTGCTCATGTAAAATGTCGTCTGCATTGACTGCTCGCTCCAGCACATGTCATCACTCGGACAAAGATGTCCTCGGTCATAACCTGAATTCGTATAGTCTGACGTAAGTGCATAATCAGACTTAAGCAAAGGGTCTTTACGGAATTTGTCGCTGCGCTTCACTGTCTTGGCTCTTAGGTTTTCCCCTGTCAGAAGGTGAATGACCCACACGGCCTGTTTATGTATGCTGTCGTATCCTATTGCAAGACAACCGTGGTCCAATTCCTTTAGTCTGTCTTTTGACGCAGGTTTGATGTCCTCCAATGTAAACTGCCCGAACAGACAAAAGGACAGTCCCGAGAACACAATCAAAAAGACCAATCCCGACAATCGTTTCATTCTTCCTGCCATTTTCCGTCCTGTTTTATCATTTCCACAAGTCTGTCCACAGCTTCCTTTTCATCCACATTGGAACATACCAGTTGTTTCGCCCTGTAAAGATGCACCTTCCCCTCCCGGCTTCCTATGTAACCGTAATGCGCATCCGCCATTTCTCCCGGTCCGTTCACTATGCAACCCATCACCGCTATCTTAAGTCCTTTCAAGTGACTGCAACGCTTCTTTACCTGTTCCAATGCCGACTGTATGTCGTATTTTGTCCTGCCACAGGAAGGGCAGGCGATGAATTCGGCCTTGTAAATCCTTTCTCCCGTTGCCTGCAATATATCTGCAGTAAGCTCACTGTCATTCAATTCAAGCGTTTCAACAGCCGATTCCATTATAAGCGCGGCACTGTCTCCCGCAAGCCTGGCAGTACTTATTTCCTTGTTCTTTCCCTGCACTATCCTCGCGGCAAAAGGTTCGTTTTTTAAAGCGTACAGTATTTCCTCCGGAGAATGTTCGCTCAGGCTGAACTGTCGGCAAGAGGCGATGTCAACAGGTGTCCTGCGAATTCTGAATTCGGGTTTCAGTTTAAGCGTTACATCACCGCGACCAGAAATTCCGATATAGCTGTAAGCCTCCCTTATCTGTCTTGCAACGGGAATCTCGTTTTCGGGAGCCTCGGTCAAAGACACCCTTATGGTATCACCTATGCCCAAAGCGAGCAGACTGCCTATTCCGGTCATGGACTTGATGCGTCCTTCCCTTGCATTGCCAGCTTCTGTCACCCCCAAATGAATTGGATAGTCCAATCCTTCCTGCTGCATCACAGCCGCAAGCATGCGAGTGGCATAATGCATCACCTTTACATTGCTCGACTTCATGGACAATATCAAATCATTGTAATCCATCTGCCGACATATGTTTATGAATTCCATTGCCGCCATCACCATAGCGTAAGGGGTATCTCCATAGCGTCCCATGACTCTCTCGCTCAACGAACCGTGATTGATGCCTATTCGCATGGCGGTGGAGTGTTCCTTGCACACCTGAATCAAAGGGTAAAGCCTATCTGCCGTCCGTTGCAGTTCGTCAGCATATTCCTGCTCGGTATAATCGTACTTCCCCTTATTTCTGTCGGTATAGTTTCCCGGGTTTATCCTTACCTTTTCCACTATTGCGGCTGCCACTTCCGCCGCCTTGGGATTGAAATGTATATCGGCAACAAGAGGAACGTCACACCCGCGTCTTGAAAGTTCGTTCTTTATATTGTAAAGGTTTTCCGCAGCCTGTACATTCGAGGCCGTAATACGTACAAGTTCGCAACCAACATCAACAAGCCGCAGACACTGTTCGACAGTTGCTCTCGTATCCATCGTATCCGTATTGGTCATCGACTGTATTCTCACGGGATTGTCCCCGCCTATTGCCAGTTTTCCCACCATTACCTCACGGCTCTTACGTCTTTGCACCGGCAGATCAATCGTCCAGCACGGTATGTTTTCATTTTCCATTATCCATTATTTTTTTCGTTGACAAAAGACCGCAGGCCGCCAATATGTCCTGCCCGCGGGATGCCCGTATCGTACATGTCAGTCCCTTCGCACTGAGAAAATCCCTGAAATTTTGCATATCCTGCATATCGGCTCCGCAAAACGGGCTGTCGGGAATTGAATGAAACGGTATGATGTTAATCCTGCAAGGCAGGTTTTCAAGCAATCTGACCAACCCAATTGCATGTTGTTTGCTATCATTAAAGCCCTTGAAAAGTATATACTCGAAAGTAAGACGTCTTTGCCCCGTCCAGTCATAACGTTTCAGCAGTTTGATTACATCCTCCATTTTATAAGTCTTTTCTACCGGCATTATTTCCTTTCTTTGTTCAGGAAAAGGAGAATGAAGACTGACGGCAAGATGCACATCCGTTTCCTCAAGAAATTCTTTCAAAAACGGAATATAGCCTGATGTGGAGAGGGTTATCCGTCTCGGGCTAAATCCGAATCCCCATTGTTCCGTCAGAACCTCTATGCTTTTCTTCACGTTAGCGTAATTGTCCAGCGGTTCACCCATTCCCATATATACTATATTGGTTATCCGATGAAATTCGGGCAGGGAACGTATTATGTTCAGAATCTGACTGCATGTAAGGTTGCGTTTGAATCCCTGTCTGGCCGTTGCACAGAAAGCGCAGTTCATCCTGCAACCTATCTGCGTTGAAACGCAAAGCGTGATGCGCTCTCTATCCGGAATCATGACCGCTTCAACATAATCGTTGACATTATATTTATACAGATACTTCCTTGTTCCATCCGAAGAAATAGCACAATCCACCGGCGGCACAAGTCCGTAATCGTATGATTCGGACAATGCCTCCCTATGCTTCAATGACAAGTCCGTCATCTGGCTTATTGATGATATATCCTTGCCATAAAGCCATTTGGCAATCTGCCGGGCTGAATACGAAGGCAGACCTGCCATTGAACATATTTCTTTCAGTTCGGAAACGGTCTTGCCGAACAAAGGTTCTTTTTCTTTCATTTCTCGGAATTATATAGTCTTCCCTGATAAGTATTTCTTTCTCTCATCCTTTGCTCTATTTTGGAGACAAGGGTTTCATTTCTCAACAAATCCCAGTTGGGTCCTGCCTGAAAACGCGGAGGAATCTCTCCCGCAAACCGTTCTATGACTATGTCGGGATTAAACCTTTCAAGAAAATCGATAATAAACTCTCTATATTGTTCAAATGAAAAAAAGACAAAATCATCGGGATGTTGTTCATAATCCTCAAGCATGGGAGTATCTCTGACCAACAACAACTGATGGAACTTTATTGAATTCAATCCGAGACTGCTCAACATGTCGGCTTCCGCCAACATCATCTCCACGCTCTCTCCCGGCAGGCCAAAGATAATGTGTCCTCCCGTTGTTATGCCTCTTTCCCTTGTCTGTCTGATTGCCTTACAGGTCGAAGAAAAATCATGACCTCGGTTTATTCTTTTGAGCGTTTTGTCGTAACAACTCTCTATGCCATACTCTACCGTTATGTGATGATTACGTGACAATTCCGCAAGATAATCCAGTTTGCACTCATCGACACAATCGGGTCTCGTACCTATTACAAGACCTGCTATTCTGGGATGTGACAAAGCCTCTCCATACAAGCGTTTGAGTTCATCCAAAGAAGCATATGTATTGGAATAAGCCTGAAAATAAGCCAGATATTTATCAACATGTTTGTATCGCCACGAATGAAAAGCAATGCCTTCGTCAATCTGCTCGGTTATTGTGTGAACCCTGCGACAGTAAGAAGGATTAAAGGCAGCATTGTCGCAAAACGTACAACCGCCGAAAGAAATCGTACCGTCCCTGTTGGGACATGTAAAACCTGCATCTATCGACAGCTTCTGTAATCTTTGTCCGAATGTCTTCCTGAAATAGTTTGAATAGGCGTTAAACGGACGCAAATGTCCCCAAGGATATGTCTGCTGCATACGTCAATTGTTGTACATTAGCAAATCGACCAAATGTATAGTCTTTAGATCTATCTTGTGTTTGTCTATATAGGACTGCAAATGCAGCAAACAGGTCTGATCATTACTGACTATGTATTGGGCTCCCTCATTCATGATTGCACTTATCTTTTTCTGTGCAAGCGCAGTGCTGACAGGTTCGTTGTAAATGCTGAATGTCCCTCCGAATCCGCAACAAAAATTATTCGTATTGCTTTCGGTCAGTTCCAGTCCTTTCACGTTGTTCAGAAGCAAACGTGTTTCTGCCTCTACGTTATACTCGTTCAATCCTCTGCAATTGGAATGCAGACTGACTTTATAGGGAAATTCCGTTCCCAAATCAAGTTTATGTTCGACCTCAACCAAAAATTCGGAAATATCCATAATCCTTTTGCCTATGGATTTGCTGTCCACGCTATGCATGGAATCCGAAAACAACTTGTTGAAGTTATTCTTTATGTAGCCGGTACAGGAAGTAGAACAAGTGATTATGTATTCGGCACCTCTGAAATCTTCAATGAATTTATATCCCAGTT
>DXGG01000172.1 GCA_019114015.1 Candidatus Onthomorpha intestinigallinarum
GGCGAATGCGGAACAAATGGCCGTCGTCGCCCGTGACAAGGACGGCAGATGGGTTGAAGCCTTTCCGTGCGGAGCATGCAGACAGGTTATGCTGCAAACGGAAAGCAGAGCCTGCAAAAAACTCTGCTTCATAATCTCCATCGGTGAAGACAAATTCATGAAAATAACAGGTGCAGACTCCCTTCTGCCCTTTGCATTCAGCAAGTTCTAAGCTATTTTTTCAATATCTTGCTCTCCTTTACGCTCAAAAGTTCGAAAGGCAGGAAGTTCGACACGAAATAATCGTTGTGTGATATGGCCTTTGTGGTGAATGAAACGGTCGGAACATCGGATTTCTTCAAAAGATTCTGAGCTACGGCTCCTATATACGTATCATTCACGCCCAGTTCCTGGTGTGTCATTATCATCAGCAAGTCTCCGTTGACCTGTTCCACATGTCTTATGATTATTTCGTCTATCGGTTCATCGGAATCTATATACGTCTGAGCCGTTACGTTCACTCCTTCCTGTTCAACTATCCATTTGGCCTTTTCCATCTTCATCACAAGACGTGATGTGGCTATGTTGGCTCCTTTCTTCAACACTCCGACAAGATGTATGGTGGACTTGTAGTATTTGGCCCATGATACGGCCTTGACAACCTTTTCCAAGGTGGACTTGGTAAGGTCTATCGGAAGGACGATATTGCTGAATCCTTCCTCCTTTATCTGATTTGTTCCTACGGTCATGACCGGACAAGGGGCGGAAGCCACGACGGATGTGGTCAAAGGACCAACGAAATGGAATTCCGACACCGTTTTATCCATCTTGCCCATCACTATGTATTGTGCGGACAGCAATTCGGCCTGTTCTATTATTACCTCTATAGGCGAGCCTTCCTCCACTATGTAGTGAATCTTTGTATTTGTCGTTGCTCTCGTTTTTTCAACTACTTCCTTCAGTTTGTTCTGAACAGCTCTTATGTTTTTACGATGTTCTTTTTCGCTTCTGAAAAGTTGTGTGAGAAAATCGGGACGACGGACTACGGTCAAAAGATAGATTTCTCCGTTTAAATATTTTGTAACTTTCTTTGCCTCCTCCAGTGCTGACTGAGATTTTGGACCGAAATCATAAGGCACCAAAACGACTGACTTCTTCTTTACACTCATACCGCTAATTGTTTTATTGGTTTCATAATAACTATCGCTTATATATATCCTGAAAAGGTTGTCTGTTCACTATTGAACGTCCGAGTGTCTGTTCGTCGGCATACTCTATATTGTCGCCGATTGCAACTCCCCTGGCTATGGCAGAAATCTTTACACGGGTGTCCTCCAACAGTCTGTTGATATAAAACGATGTGGTATCCCCTTCCATGGTTGTAGGCAATGCAAGTATTATTTCCTCCACATCGTTTTCCTTAACCCTTTTGACCAAATCCGATATCTTTATATCGTTTACCCCTACGCCGTTTATGGGTGATATAACCCCTCCCAAAACATGATAAACGCCCCTGTATTGTCCGGTAGCCTCTATAGCCATGACATCCCTTATGTTTTCAACGACACATATAACCGAATGATTTCGCATGGAGTCAGAACAAATGGTACAATAATCCGTATCGGAAAGATTGTTGCATTCCCTGCAATACCTTATCTCTGTTCTCAATTTCAATATGCTTTGAGCCAGAGAGGTGGCATATAGTTCGTCCTGCTTCAATATATGCAACGCAAATCTCAATGCGGTCCTGCGACCTACACCAGGCAGCTTCGCCATCTCGCTTACGGCATTCTCCAGAACCGATGAAGTGTATTCCATATTTTTGCTACCTTTGCGTAAAATTTTATCGGCAAATTTACAAATAATTCTGCATACGGATGGAACATATTCTTTTTTGGATTTTTGCGACTTACACATTATTGCTCTTTATCATAACATTCGTAACATCAAGGAAAGCGAACAGCCTGTCCTTTTTCTCGGGTAACAGAAAAAGCCCTTGGTTTGTCGTGGCTTACGGCATGATAGGTGCAAGTCTGAGCGGAGTTACCTTCATGTCTGTCCCCGGATGGGTGGAAGAAAGGCAATTCACATACATGCTGACCGTGACAGGAAACCTTTTAGGTTATTGTGTGATAGCCTTTGTACTTATGCCGATATATTACAGACTGAACGTAATATCCATATACAAATATCTGGAAACGCGTTTCGGCAAATACTCCCACAAAACGGGTTCTTTCTTTTTTCTTGTTTCAAGAACTCTCGGAGCAAGTCTTAGAATGTTCATAGTGATATACGTACTTTACGAATTCGTTTTCAGCAAATGGAACATATCTTTTGAATTTACGGTATTCCTGTTTCTGATACTCATCCTGCTGTTCACGTTTAAGGGCGGCATAAAAACGATAGTATGGACCGACACCTTGCAAACCACATGCATGCTCGCCGCCTTGTGTATCTGTTTCTTTTTGATAGCACGGCAAATGGATTTGTCTGCACATGGTTTATTCTCAACAATAATGTCGAGCGAATATTTCACTTTTATCGAAAGTGATTCTTCCAGTCGGTTATGCTGGTGGAAACAACTGTTGGGAGGAGCCTTCATTGCCATTTCAATGACCGGACTTGACCAGGAAATGATGCAAAAGAACCTTAGCTGCAAAAACATCAGGTCCGCTCAAAAAAACATGATGACCTTTTCATTCATCCTGCTTATCGTCAACTTCCTTTTCCTTTCATTGGGAGCTGCCTTGTACATATTCGCAGCTAAGGAAGGCATTGACGCAAAGGGTGACGACCTGTTCCCCTTCATTGCACTTAACGAACTGACACCGCTTGCGGCAATAGTGTTTATCATAGGTTTGATTTCCGCTTTGTTTCCTTCGGCCGACGGCGCATTGACATCTCTCACGACTGCCTTCAGCATAGACTTCTTGAACATGGAGGAAAGAAAGGATTGGACCGTCAGACAAAAGACAAGAATAAGACATATCATACACTTGTCGTTTGCCTTGCTGTTCATAGGAATAATCATTTTCTACGGCAATCACAGAAATCCACACCTTATAGACATACTGTTTCAGATTGCATCGATAACATACGGACCTTTATTGGGACTGTTTGCATTCGGAATCATTTCAAAAAGAAAAGTAAAAGACAGATTCGTACCCGTTGTCTGCATACTTGCGCCTCTTGTGTGTTTTGTTCTAAGCAACAATTCGCAGGAATGGTTCAATTACAGTTTTGACTTCGAACTGCTTTTGCTAAACGGCTTTTTGACATATATGGGACTGTTTGCAATAAGCAGCAAACAACAAGGAATAAAATCGAAATAAGACTTGTCACCGTGTATCAAATCCCGAATTTCATCAAGACTTTATTCTTCTGTCATTATTCATCCTCGTGTAAAAAATTTATCTAATTATCAATGTCTTATCGCACAGTCAATAAATTTTGCATAAACAAACCACACTGCCCAATGTGAT
>DXGG01000173.1 GCA_019114015.1 Candidatus Onthomorpha intestinigallinarum
TCTTTGTCTATTATGAACTCGCAGAACCTGCCGTCGAACGTACTGAAAAAATAAAGTCCGTCATCCAGCTTCTTTTCCTTGCTTCTGAATTTGAAATCGCCACTTTTGCTGAAGGCTGTATCCAAGGCATACGTCTTGTCAAGGTAATAATAACCGAGAATAAGAGCCGTATCCTTGCAGTCTTTTATGTCAACATTTATCTTGTATTGGGAAAACGCCTCCTGAACAAAGGCAAGACAAAGAACCGTCAACGGCAACAAACTTTTTAGTTTCATATCCTAAGCAAATTTTTTACGAAACGCAAAAATACGATATTGCGACAGATTATAGACAAGCAAATCGTCAAAAAGTAAACTCCGGCGACAAAATAAATCTTATATTTGCACAAGAAAAAAGGCATAATATGAAGACTACCGTATCTGAATTCAGGGAATATATTGCACAAGTTGGGGAAATAGACCAGATAATGATTGATGTCGACAGGGCGGAAGGCATACATGTCTGGGATACATCGGGCAAGGAATATATGGACATGCTCTCCGGCATATGTGTAGGCAACGTAGGACACCGCAATCCGAGAGTTGTGGATGCTGTCAGAAAACAAACGGAGCGTTATATGCACGTAATGGTTTACGGAGAATTCGTACAGAGTCCGCAACTGGAATATTTCAAGCGTCTAAAAAAATACCTACCGGATTCCTTTGCCCAGATATTCTATGTCAATTCAGGTTCGGAAGCGATAGAAGGAGCGATAAAGGCGGCAAGACTGTTCAACCGCAGGAGTGAAATCATTTCCTGCCGCAACAGTTACCACGGCAGTACGCTCGGAGCCGTTTCCATGCTATCGGAGGAAAAATTCACCCAACCATTCCGTCCTCTGATACCAGATTGCAACCACATCAGGTACAACTGTTTCGAGGATATAGAGAAGATAACCGAAAAAACATGCTGTGTGGTTATGGAAGCCGTTGCCGTTGGAACAGGCGTGGAACTGCCCGAAAAGAACTATTTGAAACAAGTCCGGGAAAGATGCACCGAAAAAGGCGCGGTGCTCATATTCGATGAAATACAGACAGGCTTCGGCCGTACCGGCAAACTTTTCGCCTTTGAACATTTCGATGCCGTTCCGGACATATTGTGTATTGCAAAAGGAATGGGCGGCGGGATGCCGATAGGCGCCTTCACCGGGAAAAAAGACATAATGCTCGCATTGAACAACGGTCATCCGCTTATAGGACATGCCACCACATTCGGAGGACATCCCGTATGCTGTTCGGCCGCCCTTGCCGTACTTGAGGCGATAATGGAGGATGATTTGATGCGTGATGTAGACAAGAAAGGAGAAATGTATCGCACCCTTTTGAAACATCCTCTCATAAAGGACGTCAGAGGCATAGGACTTTTCAACTGCATTGAGCTCCGTGAGGATGTAAACTGGCAAAACGCACTCAAGGCATGTTCCAGTAACGGCATAATAACGGGAACACACCTTTTCAATCCTCAGTGTCTGAGCCTGAAGCCGGCTCTTATAATCACACCCGAGCAAATAAAAGAAAGTATCGACAGAATACATACAGCCCTTGATTCTTTATAAAAAACACACGAACTATTCTTTCAATATGAATATTTTGTCAGTGTTTTAGTTTTATCCGAATGTCCATACGTCTTTTTGTCAGTTCTGAAGAGCGTGGCACGTCTTATGCTTTTTCTCCTTCCGAAAGGAGTTAATTATGGAAACGACAAAAAAGAATTTGGAGAATTTGAACAGGTTTGCATTGGATTTGATTGAACAGGCCAAGTCCGGCAAATTGGACCCTGTGATAGGAAGGGATGACGAAATACGTAGAGTGCTTCAGATATTATCAAGGAGAACGAAAAACAACCCCGTGCTTGTCGGTGAACCGGGCGTGGGAAAGACTGCGATAGTAGAAGGACTGGCCCAAAGGATTTTCAAGAAAGACGTACCGGAAAACCTCAAGAACAAGATGATTTATTCATTGGATATGGGTGCATTGGTCGCAGGTGCCAAATACAAGGGGGAATTCGAGGAAAGACTAAAAGGAGTGGTAAATGAAGTAATCGCTTCAAAAGGAGAAATCATCCTTTTCATAGACGAAATACACACTTTGGTTGGTGCGGGAGCCTCCGAAGGTTCAATGGACGCGGCCAACATATTGAAACCTGCTTTGGCGCGTGGAGAGTTGAGGGCAATAGGTGCCACGACACTCAACGAATACCAGAAATATTTCGAGAAAGACAAGGCTCTTGAGAGAAGGTTTCAGATGGTGACAGTGGACGAACCGAGCGTAAGCGACACCATAAGCATCCTCAGGGGATTGAAGGAAAGGTATGAGGTGCATCATCACGTGAGAATAAAGGACGCGGCCATAATAGCCGCCGCCCAGATGTCGGCAAGGTACATTACGAACAGATTCCTGCCCGACAAGGCGATAGACCTTATAGATGAAGCGGCCGCAAAACTGAGAATGGAGATAGATTCCTCACCCGAAGAACTGGATGAGTTGGAAAGACACATCATGCAGTTGGAAATAGAAAGGGTTGCCATCAAAAAGGAAAAAGACGAGAAAAAGACAGCGGAGCTTACCAAAGAAATAGACGGACTGAAAGCTGAAAAAGACATGTTGAAAGCCCGTTGGGAAGAACAGAAACGTTATGTGGATGCCATACAGGATGAAGTAAAGAAGATAGAACGTTACAAATTCGAGGCACAGCAGGCCGAGATGAGCGGAGATTACGGAAAGGTTGCCGAATTGCGCTACGGAAAGATAAAGACAGCTGAAAAAGACCTCGAAGGTTACAAGAGCAAACTGAAGGACTTGCAGGTTAACGGTTCTCTAATAACGGAAGAGGTCGATGACAATCATATCGCGGAGGTCGTTTCCCGTTGGACGGGCATACCCGTTGCGAAAATGGTTCAAAGCGAAAAGGACAAGTTGTTGCATCTGGAAGAAGAATTGGGCAAAAGGGTCATCGGTCAGCAAGAAGCCATAGCTGCCGTTTCCAATGCGATAAGAAGAAGCCGTTCGGGTCTGTCCGACGGAAACAGACCAATAGGTTCCTTTGCCTTTCTGGGCAGCACGGGAGTCGGCAAGACCGAACTGGCAAGAGCATTGGCCGGATTGCTTTTCGACAAGGACGACATGATGGTAAGGATTGACATGAGCGAGTATCAGGAACGTCATACGGTTTCCCGTCTTATAGGAGCGCCTCCGGGATACGTCGGCTACGAAGAAAGCGGACAATTGACCGAAGCCGTAAGAAGAAAACCCTATTCCATCGTTCTGCTTGACGAAATAGAAAAAGCCCATCCCGATGTGTTCAACATTTTGTTGCAGGTATTGGAAGACGGACGTCTTACGGATAACAAGGGCCGTGTGGTCGATTTCAAGAACACAATAATAATAATGACCTCGAACATAGGCTCGGAATACTTGCAGGAAATGATAGAAAAACATGAAAACGATCTGGAATCGGCATGGAACGAAGCCAAGAGTTCGGTTTTAGGACTTTTGAAAAAATCCATAAAGCCCGAATTGCTAAACCGTATTGACGAAATAGTGGTATTCAGACCGTTGATGAAACAACAGGTGAGGGAAATAGTCAAACTGCAGTTGGCAATTCTGGAGAAAAAACTGGCCGAACGCAACATACATCTTCAGTATGAAGCGAACATGCTCGACTTTCTCGCCGACAATGGATACGAACCGGAACTCGGAGCAAGACCGGTAAAAAGAGCCATACAACGTTATCTTACCGATCCTTTGAGCAGTCTTCTTATAGGCTCGCCTTCCGCTTCGGAGATGACAATACGCGTGGTGCCCGCAGGCGAAAAGTTGGATTTTCAACTCGTAAAATAAAACACCGCCACGGTGTCATAATCCCAAAAAACCGATTGGTAAAAATCACTCAATCATGATATGCGAAAGGGGATTCGGACTAGTCCGAATCCCCTTTCTGTTTTTCACTGTTTGGAGCAAAAAACAGCCAGACTGTTGCAAACCTTGATGTCAGCGTTGCAAGTCGTCAGATGAAAGTTGTAAAACGTCATATAAAAATGAAAAGTCGTCATGATAGACCTCAAAAAGTCTAACTTTTTACCCTAAAAAGTCCAACTTTTTGCATACTGAACTCTTGACTTTTCATTTTCATCTGACGTTTTGCGACATTTTCTCAAGGACAAACCGTTTGGGAAATCATAAGGCGGAAAGACTTCTTAACTTGTTGAATAATGATGATAAAAAAAAGCGGTTTGATACATGAGAGGCAAGACGTTCGAAAAATAATAATTTTGTAAAACATACTGCATCCATCCTCCTTCATTCATCTGTCTTCACATATTGGAATTGACTACATCTTCAACCGATAAGGATTTTGGTATTTTCAGCCAAGTACGAAAGAAACAAGGAATATTTTCATAAATTCATTTGAATCCGTTTTTTTATTGTATTGTCTTTAAAAACACTATCTTTGCAAAACAGTAAACAAACGATAAGGATATGGCACTTATAAAATCGATTTCAGGATTCAGAGGAACGATAGGCGGCAGGGCAAATGAAGGTCTTACGCCTATAGATACGG
Source organism: Candidatus Onthomorpha intestinigallinarum (assembly GCA_019114015.1). Classification (GTDB taxonomy): domain Bacteria; phylum Bacteroidota; class Bacteroidia; order Bacteroidales; family P3; genus Onthomorpha; species Onthomorpha intestinigallinarum. The sequence continues at coordinate 4,600 of DXGG01000173.1, forward strand.
TAAAGTTTGCAGCGGCTTTTGCAACTTTCATAAAGGAATCATACAATAAGGACAGGATAAGGATAGTTCTGGGCCGTGATGCGAGACTCTCAGGCAGGATGGTGTCCGACCTGGTTACAGGTACGCTGATTGGAATGGGTGTAGAGGTAATAGATACGGGGCTGTCAACAACGCCTACAGTGGAGGTTGCGGTAACGGACAAGAAAGCCGATGCAGGAATAATACTTACCGCAAGCCATAATCCGATAAACTGGAACGCGCTCAAGTTCCTCAACGCAAAAGGAGAATTCATCTCGGCAGAGGAAGGAAAACGCGTATTGGAACTGGCCGCAAGCGAAGACTTCGACTTTGTTACCGTTGACAAGTTGGGGCATTGCATAAGTGACGACAGTACGGTGGACAACCACATCCGCAAGGTATTGGAATTGGAGTTGGTTGACACAGATGCCATAAGGAAGGCTAACTTCAGGGTTGCCTTCGATTCGGTCTGTTCGACGGGAGGGTTTGTTCTGAAAAAACTGCTGAAAGAGTTGGGAGTGGCTCATGTAGTTGCATTGAACGATGAGCCTACGGGAGTATTTCCGCACAATCCAGAACCTTTGCCGGAGAACATAACACAGATATGCAATGAGGTTGTGAACAGCAAGTGCGATGTAGGCTTTGTGGTCGATCCCGATGTGGACCGTCTGGCAATAGTCTGCGAAAACGGAAAGCCTTTCGTTGAGGAATACACCTTGGTTTCCATAGCAGACTACGTACTAAAACATACACCCGGAACGACAGTATCCAACATGTCTTCGACAAGAGCGTTGAAAGATGTGACGGAAGCTGCGGGAGAAAATTATTTTGCATCGGCCGTAGGGGAAGTCAATGTGGTTGAAATGATGAAAAAGCACAAGGCCGTCATAGGCGGTGAGGGCAACGGAGGAGTCATTTATCCCGCACTGCACTACGGAAGAGATGCTTTGGTTGGAATAGCTCTGTTTCTGTCTTTGCTTGCAAAAAGCGGCATGAAGTGTTCAGAGCTAAGGGCAACTTATCCTGAATATGTCATATCAAAGAACAAAATGGAATTGACAAAAGACATGGATGTTGACGGAATCTTGGCTCAAATGGCACAGAAATACAAGGATTATGAGGTCTCGACGGTTGACGGTATAAAGATAATGTTCGACAAGCAGTGGGTACATTTGAGAAAAAGCAATACCGAGCCTATAATAAGGATATATTCCGAAAGCAGTACGATGGAAAAGGCTGAAAAGCTTGCAAAATCTATAATGGAAGACATCAGATCTCTGGCAAGATAAACAATGGACAAGGGAAAAAAACGTTTACTTATTTTTATCATCGTATATTCGGTTGTGGCCTTGTTTGCCATTTTTCCCCGTCTGGGTTCTTTGCCTTTAAGGGAATGGGACGAAAGCCGCAATGCAGCCAATGCCTATGAGATGTACGACGGCGGTGATTTGCTTGTAACGACATTCGACCACAATCCGGACCTTTGGAACACGAAGCCTCCCTTTGTAATATGGATTCAGGCCCTGTGTTTTTCACTGTTCGGAGTGAGTGAAGCAACCGTTCGTCTTGTGTCTGCCGTGGCCATGTTTCTCACAGGTCTTATCCTGATTTTCTTGGGACACAAACTGAACAGACCTTTGGCAGGGTTTTACAGCGCCATATTGGTGGTTTGTTCCAAAGGACTGCTGTTCTACCACGCCGGAAGAAGCGGTGATTACGACTCCACGATGATAATGTTTATCGTGCTGTATTCGGCTTTGTTTTATCTTTTTCTCCATTCCGGCAAGACAAAATACATGTTTTTTTTCTTTATCGCCCTTTCTTTTGCTGTGTTGACAAAGGGAATACAGTCTCTCATACCGCTTCCCGTCTTTCTTGTCTTTCTATTATACAAACGCAAACTGGCCTGCGCCTTGAAATCGGGACAAACATACGCCGGTTTTTTGATTTTCCTGATTTTGGTGGGAGGATTCTACATTTCAAGGGAAATAGCGCAGGAAGGGTATCTGAAAGCGGTGTGGAACAATGAGATAGGCGGAAGATACGCAACCGTGGTGGAAAACCATGCAGGTGAACCCTCATTCTATTTCAAGGTTTTAAAGGACAACATCATACCTTACTTCTTCTGGATATTCCCCTTTGCATTCGTATTCAACCTGTTTACTAAAAACAGTACAAGCAGGGATTTGTCACTGTTTACGGGCATAACGGCACTGTTTTATTTTGTCATCATAAGCAGCGCGAAGACAAAACTGGAATGGTATGCGCTTCCTATGGTACCTTTCATGCTTGTTGTCATTGCCTTGTCGTTCGAAACCATTCATTTGTTCATCGCCAAAAGGAAAAAGACCATTTTCAAAGTTCTACCCTTTGTGCTTTTCGTTCTGTTTGCCTACAAACCTTATGCCGAGATAGTAAAGCATGTTACGGCTTCAAAAGAAGGCGAAGACTTCAAAGGATATTATTCAAGCGTGGTTGTAATGAAACAAATAGCGGAGAACGAGGTAAGGTTGAACAACATAAACTACATAAAAGAGGAATTCGGACAACTGCATTTCTTCTATTACTACTGGATGCAGGACAGCGGCATAGAAGTCGGCAAGAAACATCTGAACGAACTGAAAGAAGGAGATACTGTTCAGGTTAACAGACCCGACACTATGGAAATAATAAAAGAACGGTTTGAATACGAGGAACTTTATTCGTTCATTCAGGCAAGAATAATCAAATTGGGAAAAACAAAAACATAACATCATGGATATATCGGTAATCATACCCATCTACAATGAAGAGGGAAACATACAGCCAATGTACGAGAGGATGAGTGCCACCCTTTCGAAAATAACTGATGACTACGAGATCATATTCGTAAACGACTGCAGCAAGGATAATTCCCTTTCCTTGGTCAAGACATTGACTCAAAAGGACAGTCATATCAAATATATAAGTTTTTCAAGGAATTTCGGACAGCAGATAGCCGTAAGTGCGGGGTTGGATTATGCCGAAGGAGATGCGGTAGTCATAATCGATGCGGACTTGCAGGACCCTCCCGAACTGGTCATTGAGCTTTACAGCAAATACAAGGAAGGTTTCAAAGTTGTGTATGCAAAACGCAAGAGTCGCGATGGCGAGACATGGTTCAAGAAATTCTCCGCAAAGGTATTCTATCGTCTTTTGGCCAAAATGACAACGGTGGACATACCTGTCGATGTAGGAGACTTCAGAATAATGGACAAGGTAATCGTTCAGCACCTGCGCAATATGCCGGAAAAAAGCAAATACATAAGAGGTCAGGTTTCATGGATAGGATACAAACAGACATACGTGGAATACCAAAGAGATGCAAGACTGTCCGGAGAAACGAACTATCCGTTCAGAAAAATGATGCGCTATGCCATTGACGCGATTACGTCCTTTTCGGACAAACCTCTTAAGATAGCCTCTACGCTCGGTCTTCTCACATCCTTATTCGCATTTCTTGCAATCATTTACGCATTGGTTTCACACTTTGTGTTCGATAATGCCGTTTCGGGCTGGACCTCCCTGATATTGAGCATATTGTTCATAGGAGGAGTTCAAATGATTACTATTGGCATAATAGGAGAATACATTGCGAGAATGAACAACGACATAAGAAACAGACCTCTCTACATAATTGAAGAAAAAAACGTTGAAGAACAGAAAAACAAAAGCATAGAAACAAAATGAAATACACTGAAAACGACAAAAGATTCAACCGATATTGCGTAACTACGGCTTTGCCATACGCCAACGGACCTGTACACATAGGACATCTTGCCGGCGTTTACGTTCCTGCCGACATATACGTCAGGTATCTGAGACAAATGGGAGAAGACGTACTGTTTATAGGAGGCAGTGACGAACACGGTGTGCCAATAACCATAAAGGCTCGCAAGGAAGGCGTGAACCCTCAGCAGATAGTTGACCGTTACCACAGCATAATCAAAGACTCATTTGAACAGTTCGGCATATCGTTCGACATATATTCAAGGACAAGTTCGGAAATACATTCGAAAACGGCGTCGGAGTTTTTCCGCAAACTGTATGAAAACTCGAAACTTGTTGAGAAAACGACACAACAATATTACGACCCTCAGGAGAAAGTGTTCCTTGCAGACAGATATATCATGGGAACGTGTCCTCACTGCGGCAACGAGAAAGCATACGGAGATCAATGTGAAGCATGCGGAACATCCCTGTCGGCAACCGACCTGATAAATCCAAAATCAACCATTTCCGGAGCGGAACCGGTACTGAAAGAAACCAAACACTGGTATCTTCCTCTTGGAGACTATGAAGACTTTTTGAAACAATGGATTCTCGAAGGGCATAAGGAATGGAAGCCGAACGTGTACGGACAATGCAAAAGCTGGATTGAGCAGGGATTACAGGAAAGAGCAGTTACAAGAGATTTGGACTGGGGAGTACAAGTGCCGGTAGAAGGTGCCGAAGGCAAGGTGCTGTACGTATGGTTTGACGCTCCGATAGGATACATATCCAACACCAAGGAACTTAAACCGGACGACTGGGAAAAATGGTGGAAAGAAACCGATACAAAACTCGTTCACTTCATAGGAAAGGACAACATAGTATTCCATTGCATAATATTTCCTGTAATGCTCAAGGCAGAAGGCAGCTACATCCTGCCAGAAAACGTGCCGGCCAATGAATTCCTGAACCTGGAAGGCGACAAGATTTCCACCTCGCGCAACTGGGCCGTATGGCTTCACGAATATCTCAGGGATTTCCCTGACAAACAGGACGTATTGCGCTATGTATTGTGCGCCAATGCCCCAGAAACAAAAGACAATGACTTCACATGGAAGGATTTCCAGACTCACAACAATTCCGAACTTGTCGCAATACTCGGAAACTTCGTAAACAGAACGATAGTGCTTACACACAAATATTTCGGAGGCCAGGTTCCCAATATCGGCATATTGAACGACTCGGACAGACAAATGGTTGAACAGATGTCTCAATACCCTCAAAAAATCGGCAGGTCAATAGAGCAGTACCGATTCCGAGAAGCTTTGAGCGAAATGATGAACCTCGCCCGCCTTGGCAACAAATACCTCACGGAAAACGAACCGTGGAAAACGATAAAGACCGATGAGGAAAGGACCGCAACGGTATTGAACCTCTCACTTCAGATATGTGCCGCTCTTGCAGTGATGATGGAACCATTCCTGCCTTTTACTGCAAAGAAACTGTGCAAGATGCTCAACTTCACTCCGGTTGTATGGTATGAATCCGGAAGAACGGACCTTTTGAGTGAAGGTCATGCGATCAATCCTGCCCAACTGTTGTTCGAACTTATAGATGACAAACAAATAGAACAGCAGACTGAGAAACTGCAACAGACAAAAAAGACCAACAGCATAGACTCAGCCGAGACGGAACCACAAAAGGAAAGCATAAAATACGAACAATTCGCACAAATGGACATAAGGGTGGGCACCATAGTTGAAGCTGAAAAGGTGGCAAAGACAAAAAAACTGCTGAAACTGACCGTCGATACCGGCATAGACAAAAGGACGATAGTGAGCGGAATAGCAGAATACTACAAGCCCGAAGAAATAACAGGCCGACAGGTATCGGTTCTTGTCAACCTCGAACCAAAGAACCTCAAAGGCATAGAAAGCAGGGGAATGATACTTATGGCCGAAAATCCTGACGGAACATTGAGCTTCGTTTCGCCGGACAAATCATTGAAAAACGGCAGCAAGATAAGTTAACGGACAAAAGAGATGACCATTTTAGAGACAAAAGAAGTATCCAAAACATACGCAGGTCACAAAGCGTTGGACAAAGTATCCGTATGCGTGGAGCAGGGCGATGTTTTCGGACTGCTTGGACCGAACGGTGCTGGAAAGACGACACTGATAAGGATGATAAACCAGATAACCGCTCCTGACGAAGGAGAAATATTCTTCTGCGGCAACAGACTGCGAGCCCAGGATGTGCATCATATAGGTTATCTGCCCGAAGAAAGAGGTCTGTACAAGAAAATGAAGGTGGGAGAACAGGCAGTTTATCTTGCACAGCTCAAGGGCATGGATACAAAAACGGCAAAGGAAAAACTGAAGGAATGGTTCACCAGATTCGACATAATGAACTGGTGGGACAAGAAAGTGGAAGAACTGTCCAAGGGAATGGCACAGAAGGTTCAGTTCATCACAACCGTACTTCACGAACCCAAACTGTTGATTTTCGACGAACCTTTCAGCGGTTTCGATCCCCTGAATGCCAACCTGCTCAAGGAGGAAATACTGAACCTGAGAGACAAAGGGGCAAGCATAATATTCTCCACCCACAACATGTCATCGGTGGAGGAGATATGCGACAAGATTGCACTGATAAACAAATCCAGAAAGATATTGGACGGAAGCGTAAAGGAAATAAAGCAAAGGTTCAAAAAGAATCTGTATGAGCTGATTCTTCCGAAGGAAGCAGCAATAGAGGACATGCTGGTGGAGGGTTGTTCTTTGCAAGACAAGCTCAGGGCAGGCGACACCCTCGTGGTCAAACTGTCAATAGACAAAGGCAGGAATGCCGAACTGTTAAGCAATATCCTGAAGACTACGGATATAATATCATACAGGGAACTGCTGCCTTCAATGAATGAAATATTTATACAGACGGTACAGGAAAATGAATAAGACAAGCATTATAATAAGACGGGAATACCTTACAAGGGTAAGGAAGAAATCATTTCTGGTAATGACCGTATTGGGTCCCATTCTGTTGTGTGCATTGTGGGCCACACCATTCTTGATTTCAAAAACGACCCAAAAGACGGACAACATAATAGTTGTAGATACAAATGCAATAGTCGCGGATTCAAATATAATAGTTGTGGACAATGCCGCGGATAAGAAAAAGGGCGAAAAGGTCTATCTGTTCAAGGGAAACTTCAAAAACAAGGAGAACATAAAGTTCGAATACATGGATGACATATCTCAGGCTCAGGCATTGCTCAAGGAAGGTTCATGCGACGGTGTGCTGGAAATAGTGAAGACCGGAGACAATCCTCCAATCAAGGGCTTCATGTATTACGGAGAATCGGAGCCGGGACTTTCCACACAGGAGGAAATAAAGAAACAGATGTCCGACATATTCAAGACCAAAATCCTCGAATATGATTACAACATGGACAAAAAGGAAATAGAGTGGATAAACAATGCGGAAATAGATTTTTACACCAAAAACATACTCACGGGAAAGGAATCGTATCAGGAAATCAAAATGGTACTCGGAGGAGTAAGCGGTTTTCTCATTTACTTTTTTGTTTTCATTTTCGGAGCGCAGGTTATGAAGAGCGTATCGGAAGAAAAGGTCAATAGAATAGTGGAAGTGTTGGTTTCGAGTGTCAAACCCGTACAGCTTCTTATGGGAAAACTCATAGGCATAGCCCTTGTGGGTCTAACGCAGTTCTGTCTGTGGGTTGTCCTTACCTTTGCAATCCTGGGATTTGTCCGTGCGGCCGCACCGCAGATGTTTCAGCCGGTGCAACAGGAAGAAATAACGGTCAATGAAAGGGTAATAAGCGTGGACAAGATAAATGCAGCGGAGGCCGGTGACACGACAAACGAACTGATTCAAGGATTGCTCTCGATAGATTACCTTACCATGATAGGCATGTTCCTGTTCTATTTCATCGCAGGCTATTTTCTTTATGCTTCACTGTTCGGAGCGGTGGGCAGCCTGATTGACGCGGATACGGACGGTCAGCAGTTCACCCTGCCGATAACCGTTCCTCTAATCATAGCCATAGTATGCCTTCCCGCCGTTCTGGACAACCCGACGGGAAACGTGGCTTTCTGGCTCTCAATCATCCCTTTCACCTCACCGGTGGTCATGATGGTAAGAATACCTTTCGGAGTGACATTCTGGGAACTGGCACTGTCGGCCTCGGTAATGATTCTGTTCATCGCCGCTGCCGTATGGCTCGCCGCAAAAATCTACCGAACCGGAATACTCATGTACGGAAAGGAAATAAACTACAGGGAAATCTGGAAGTGGTTGAAATACAAGAGCTGAAAAAAGGGGCAAGTGTTTTCAAATGCCCCCTGCCCCTTTTTTACAACCGAAATTACAGTGCAAAAGTGTAACCCACACTGACGTATAACGAATTCAACTTATTGAAAGGATAGTCCGACAACTTGTCGTTCCCTCCAAATATCCTTGTCGTACCGGTATCGAAACTGTGTCTGTACACAAGATGTATAACGGCCTTGGAATTGTCAAACTCAAACAGATTGAAAGAAAAGCCGACAGGCAGATAAAGATTGAAATCCTGGTTTGCAACGCTGTTGAACACACCGTAGGCCATCGGCTCGGTAGTTGGCGGAACAGGATTGCTGTTCGCATAGGTTATTTTGCTGCCATAAAATCCAAATCCCAAACGAAAATCCATCGAAAACCATGACGAATGACTCTTCCAAAACTTGTAAGCGGCGTTGATTCCAATACTTGTCGACAAAATGTCGAGATTGTGTTCAAACTTTTCGAGTCCAACACTTTCCAGTCCGAAGTCAAAAAAGACAGAGAATCTGTCGGTGATATTGTAACCGAGGTCATAACCAACGAAACTTGACACCACCGCATCCTTGTCGCAACCGTAGGTCTTGAAAACACTGTTATCAACATTCAAGCAGGAAATTCCAATAAAGGGATTAACCCAAACCGCTCCCTTTTGGGCAAAACCGTACTGTCCCATCATGAAAAACATCGTCGCAAGGACGATTCCAAATCTTAACCGTTTCATATCCATAAATGTTTTTTTGATTAATAA
>DXGG01000174.1 GCA_019114015.1 Candidatus Onthomorpha intestinigallinarum
TGAATAAACTGGACAACAAGTGCCCAAAAATCCTTTGCCGTAACCTGCTTCGCCGTTAACTTTGCAAGGGCGCGTAAAACCATGCGCTGTTAAATGCAAAGAAAATGATGAAGCAGTACGGACACATATCAGCCATGCAGCCCCCGGCACTGACTGCCGACAGCGGACACCGCTACCACGCGACGGGAGCGGCAATTATTGCGTGTGAAAATCCGTGCAGAAATACCGCTGAAAACTTACGAAGAAGGTGTGTCAAAAAGCACACCTTCTTTGTTTAGCACAAAGCCCCGACTTTCACAAGCTGGGGCTTTGTTATTACCTAAAGATTTTGTATCTTTAAGCCTAAAGATTTATACATATGGCAAAGATACATTTTCGTCCCTACACTCCCAACCAAACGGTACTATTTCCGCAAAGAATCGATGAAGATATTGCAGAAAACGATCCTATACGCATGGTTGACGCTTTGGTTGAAAGCCTGAATCTTGAAGGTTTCAGGAAGTTATACAAAGAATGCGGCCGTAGTCCTTACCATCCCAAGATGATGCTAAAGGTTATCTTGTATGCCTATATGAACAATATATACTCCTGCCGGAAAATAGAAAAGCTCCTTCGTCGTGATATCCATTACATTTGGTTAGCCGGTTATGAGAAACCGGACTTTATTACTATCAACCGTTTCCGTAATCGGGTGAAGAAGGAGATCAACGAAGTGTTTACCCAAACCGTACTTCTGCTTTCATCCAAAGGTTTCATCAGTCTGAATGTGGAATATATTGACGGAACAAAGATTGAGTCCAAGGCCAACAAATATACTTTTGTATGGCGGAAGAGCGTTGAGCGAAACCGTGAACGACTGATGAAGAAAATCAGTGTTTTGTTAAGCCAAATAGATGACGTCATCGCTCAGGAAAAAGCTTCGGAAAACAACGAGGAAATTGAGTTTACTCCTTCCATGCTGACAGAAATGGCGGGAGAATTACGCACTGCTCTTGAACAGACTTCAGAACCATCCACGAAAGAGCAGAAATCTGCGCTGGGAAAGAAACGCAAGCAGCTGAAAGAACTGGAAGCACATAGAGATAAGCTTCAGGAATACAATAACCATCTGGACAATCTTCAGGACCGCAACTCTTATTCCAAGACAGACAAAGAGGCCACTTTTATGAGAATGAAGGAGGATGCCATGCACAACGGTCAGACAAAACCAGGATATAATCTTCAGATTGCTACGGAAAATCAATTCATTATCGATTATTCTCTTTTTCCGAATCCGACTGACACCTTGACGATGATTCCCTTTCTGAAGTCCTTTGCCGACAGATACGGCCGTTTGGCTCATACGGTGGTTGCTGATTCCGGTTACGGTTCAGAAGAGAATTACCACTTTATGTCGGAAAACGGGATGGAAGCATACGTCAAATACAATTGTTTCCACATGGAGCAGCGGCCAAGATTTAAACCGAATCCTTTTAAAGCCGAAAACTTTTTCTACAATGAAGAACAGGACTACTGCGTCTGTCCAATGGGACAAAAGATGCAGAGGGCAGGTACCAAGCATACGAAAACCGAATCCGGATATGTAGTCGAATATGCCAGGTATAGGGCTGTCAGATGCGAAGGATGTCCGTTAAGATGTCTGTGTTTTAAAGCTAAAGGAAACAGGACGATAGAACTGAATCACCGACTCAGGATATACAAACAGAAAGCCCGGGAACTTCTCTGTTCCGAAGAAGGACTGAAACACAGAGGGCAAAGGTGTATAGAACCGGAAGCTGTATTTGGACAGATAAAATTCAACATGAACTACAAGCGCTTCCGTCATTTTGGAAAGGACAAGGTCCTTATGGACTTTTCCTTCCTGGCCATCGCCTTCAATATAAAAAAGATGTGTACCAAGATGAATAAAGAGGGGATAAATTGGCCAATTAAACACCTTTACGGCCTTATTACCACTCATTTAAGCTATTGGGAACAAAATATCGAGATTATCTTCAGAATATCGCTGCTTGAAAAAGTTAACAACGCTCTTATCGTTGATAAAGAAAAGAGGGTGAATCGCGTATTACGACACACCCTCATTTCTTTTTTAGAATTCTCTTATCTCAGATTTTTCGAAAAAGAGTAAATAAGGCTAATGTGAGTATGTAATCACCTTATAATGAGCATTCCTTTATTTTATATTAAACATAATCATGATTATAAACTCGATTAGAATACGTATTTTTGCATTGCAACGTAGAGATAGCTGGACAGGTGGTGCTGTCGGTGAACGGTAACGTTGCAAGCTACGAGTGATTAGGACGGCCTTAGTGCCGTCCTTTCTAGTTTAAATACGTGTTCTACTAAAGCTTTAATAAGATTATGGAAAACTTTTGCATTTCAGTCGATTGGCTGCAAACATTTTGCCTTGGTGAACCTTTAGAAATGGCACATACGAGCACGAAGGCGCCGTTTTCACCGTTACGCGCGAAAACTACGAAACCCCGCAATTTACCCG
>DXGG01000175.1 GCA_019114015.1 Candidatus Onthomorpha intestinigallinarum
AGTCTCTGTAAACCGTCATGAACGAAATCTCATCTCCTCCGTCGCCGTCCAAATCTCCTTCATTGGCAAGAAAATATACTCCCAGGTCGCCGTCCAGCTTCAAAGGCGTCAACTCCTCATTGTCAGAGAAAAAGCCAGTTGCCGTTTCATACAGATTCTCCTCGAATCCGTCTCCGTCAAAATCCCCTCTTATGCTGAATCTCGACGAATTGTTCTTGTTCCATTTCCATTGCGACGGGTCTCTGTCATCAACCACTACATCGGTCCATGGTTTCAATTCCAGTTGTGCAAAACCGTTGACTCCCAAAACCATGAATATCAAAATCAAATACAAACTCTTTTTCATCATAAACAATTTTATTGCATTTCCTCGTAACGGAGGTTATCTATTATGTAATTCTGTCTTTCCTGAGTGTTCTTTCCCATAAAGAAATCAAGCACCGTACCAACCCCTGATTCCTTGTTGAGGATGATAGGGTCAAGTTTTATGTCCTTGCCTATGAAATAGCGGAACTCGTCTGGTGAAATCTCTCCCAGTCCCTTGAACCTTGTTATTTCCGCATCTTTACCCAACTTGACGACGTTTTCATCACGTTCCTGTTCACTGTAACAGTACATCGTCTGCTTTTTGTTCCTTACCCTGAACAGAGGCGTCTGCAGTATGTAAACATGACCGGCTTTTACCAGATCAGGGAAAAATTTAAGGAAAAAGGTCATCAGCAACATCCTTATGTGCATTCCGTCAACATCGGCATCTGTTGCTATCACTATGTTGTTGTATCTCAGGTTGTCCATGTCTTCATCTATGTTGAGTGCATTGCGAAGAAGATTGAACTCCTCGTTCTTATATACCACCTCTTTGGTTTCTCCGTATGTATTCAAGGGCTTTCCCCTGAGTGAGAAAACGGCTTGGGTGTTCACATCCCTGCTTTTGGTTATGGAACCTGAAGCCGAGTCTCCCTCTGTTATGAAAAGAGTCGATTCCAGTCTTCGTTCGTCCTTGCTGTTGTAATGTACGCGGCAGTCTCTGAGCTTTCTGTTGGTAAGGCTTACCTTTTTGGCACTTTCCTTGACCAGTTTTTTGACGTTCTGCATACCTTTTCGTTCCTTCTCATTGCGCATTATCTTCTGCAAAAGCGCTTCCGCCACCTCGGTGTGAATATGCAGATAATCGTCCAGCGTATTGCGCAGGGCTTCAAGGACGTAATTCTTTATCGTCTGCCCGTTGCCTTCCGCCTTTATGGTGGAAGAACCCAACTTGGTCTTGGTTTGCGACTCAAAGATAGGCTGATCTATCTTTATGCTTATGGCCGCAACCAGTCCGGCCCTTATGTCCGAAGGGTCATAGTCCTTTTTGTAGAAATCCTTCACCACCTTGACCAACGCTTCCCTGAACGCCGACAGATGGGTTCCTCCCTGAGTGGTATGCTGTCCGTTTACAAATGAATAATGCTCCTCGGTAAACACCTTGTCCGAGTGAGTGAAAGCATATTCGAATATTCCGTCCGAAAGATGTATTATTGGATACAGATTCTCTCCCTCGTTAATGTTGTTGTTCAACAAATCCAACAAACCGTTCCTTGAGTAAATTTTCTTGCCGTTGTAAACGATTGACAACCCCTTGTTAAGGTAGGCATAGTTCCATATCATCTTCTCGACGTATTCATTCAGGAAAGAATAGTTGCCGAATATATCCGGACTGTTGTCCGGTATGAATTCAACGCATGTTCCGTCTGCCATGTCCGTATCCTCGACAGGATAGTCCTTGACTATGTCTCCGGCCGAGAAATCGGCGCATTTAATCTTTCCGCTTCTGAAAGAGGAAATCCTGAAAAAGGATGAAAGGGCGTTGACAGCCTTTGAACCTACACCGTTCATGCCGACGGAGTTGTAGAACACCTTGGAATCGTATTTGGCTCCCGTATTTATCTTGGAAACGCAGTCCACGGCACTCTCCAACGGTATTCCGCGACCGTAATCCCTAACTCTGACTCTGTTGGTCTGAAAGTCTATGTCAACCTCTATGCTGTTTCCCCAACCCGATGCAAACTCATCGACCGAGTTGTCTATTATCTCCTTGAGCAGGACATAAATGCCGTCGTCATAAGAGGCTCCGTCCCCGAGCTTTCCTATATACATTCCCGGACGAAGACGTATGTGCTCGTTCCATTTGAGCGACTTGATGTTGTCTTCGGTATAAGAATTTTTGTTCGTTGTGTTTTCTGTCGACATGATTTGCAAATATACGAAAAAAAACTGACTGCGACGCTTTTCATGCTTGACGCACCGTTCTCATATGCTTCTTTTCCTCGCCTTCTCCACCTGCGAAGAAGAGAAAAACAGGCCGCGTTCAATTTTTTTCAGAAAAAGCAGTTCCCGAACGTCCCTTTCCTCGGCATTGCATGCCAATATGCCGGAACTTGTCATGTCTCCGTTCTCATCGATGCAGGCATAACAAAGATTGCCTTCCTCATCCCTCAAAAGGGTATAGCCGTCCATCGTCTCGCACCAGTTAAGACGTTCGTCTCCCTTAAGCATGAAGGTAAGCGTCTTGCCGTTCGGCTGCGTTATGGTAACGGGTTTTCTCTCGGCAGGCACCGAAAAAAGGTTCGCCGTGCAAAATGCGAACAATATTATAAGAATTGCTTTTCTCATCCGTTTCTTTCCTTTTGTTTTTCGCGGCAAAGATAGGAATTTTGACAGTAAGTCGTAATTGCCGAATTTCAAAAAGTTGTAATTTCGCAGCCTGAAAAACAAATGAGTCATGAAACAAACCCATATAGGACACCTTGCCATATTTGTGGTAAACCTTTTGTTCGGACTGAACACCCCAATAACCAAGACGATACTGCTGTCGGACTATGACATATCGCCGCTTGCGCTTACCTGTTTCAGATACATAGGGGCGGCCGTGGCCTTTTGGCTGGCCGCCCTCGTCTTCCGTGCTCCCGAAGCGAGCAGAAAAGACATTCTTCTGTTTGTCCTTGCCTCCGTATTCGGCATAGTGCTGAACCAGACTACCTTTGTGGTGGGACTTTCCACAACCTCACCCGTCGATGCCTCAATAGTAGTGACGCTTACACCTATAATAACCATGATTTTCGCCGCAATCTTCATCAAGGAACCCATAACGACCAAGAAAGTCGTCGGCGTGCTCATAGGTTGTGCCGGAGCATTGCTCCTCATACTTACCTCAAATACTCTCGGCAGCGCTCCGCGTTCGCTTTTCGGCAACATGCTCTGCCTGCTCAGCTGTCTGTCCTACGGACTATACCTTACGCTTTTCAGAAACCTCATAGCACGCAACCATCCACTTACATTGATGAAATGGATGTTTCTTTTCGGCACCGTGATGCTTTTACCTTTTTCTTACGATTCGGTGATTCATGTGCCTTATTCCTCCATTCCTTTGGACATATATCTCAGAATAGGTTATGTCGTTCTGGTCGCAACCTTTTTGACTTACCTTCTCATACCGATAGGACAGGTAAGGATACGTCCGACAACCCTTACGATGTACAACTACCTTCAACCGGTGGTCACAACCCTTCTTGCGGTTTATATGGGGCTTGATACCTTTGGCTGGCACAAGGCCTTGGCCGCGCTTCTGGTCTTTCTCGGCGTTTATGTCGTAACCAAGAGCAAGTCGCGCCAGCAGATGGAAGAACAGAAATTGAAAGAGGAAAACAAGGCACAATAGGCCTTTTGACGGAATTTGATTCCGTTTATTTCTTTTCAGAAGACAAAAAAATCTTTTCTGAATCCGTTTTGACGGAATTTGATTCCATTACGGCGCAATCGGGATACGGTTTAACGGGCTGAAACACAGTCTTTGTGTATTCCATACTGACAGCAATCCCTCGTTGTTTGGTGACAATATGTCATGAAATGTTCGTTTTTTGTTTTTGGCACGGAAGTTGAAACATTAAGGGCGTAAAGTTCAAATTAAGGTTGAAAAAATAAAAACAAATAGGATATGGGAAAGATCATAGGAATAGATTTGGGAACAACTAACAGTTGTGTGGCTGTAATGGAAGGCAATGAGCCTGTCGTTATAGCGAACAGTGAAGGAAGAAGAACCACTCCTTCGGTAGTGGGTTTTGTTTCATCGGGAGAAAGAAAAGTCGGAGACCCTGCAAAACGTCAGGCGATAACCAACCCTCACAATACGGTATATTCCATAAAGAGATTCATGGGAGAGACCTATGACAGGGTTGCCAAGGAGATAGATGCCGTTCCTTACAAGGTTGTCAAGGGCGACAACAATACTCCGAGGGTTGAGATAGAGGGTCGTTTGTACACTCCTCAGGAAATATCGGCCATCATCTTGCAGAAGATGAAGAAGACGGCGGAGGATTACCTTGGACAGGAGGTTACAGAGGCGGTTATTACCGTTCCGGCATATTTCAACGACGCACAGCGTCAATCGACCAAGGAAGCGGGAGAAATCGCAGGCCTGAAGGTCAGAAGGATAATCAATGAGCCTACCGCCGCAGCTTTGGCTTACGGATTGGACAAAAAGGAACAGGATGCCCACATAGCGGTATTCGACCTCGGAGGCGGTACTTTCGATATATCGATTCTTGAATTGGGTGACGGAGTTTTTGAAGTCAAGTCCACCAACGGAGACACTCACCTTGGAGGTGATGACTTCGACAAGAGGATAATAGACTGGTTGGCGGAGGAATTCAAAAAGGATTTCAATGTTGACTTGAGAAAGGACCCTATGGCTTTGCAGCGTTTGAAGGAAGCGGCGGAAAAGGCCAAGATAGAGTTGTCCTCATCGACCACAACGGAAATCAATCTGCCTTATATCATGCCTATCGACGGTGTTCCGCAACATTTGGTACGCCAGTTGTCGAGAGCCAAGTTCGAACAGTTGTGTGACGACTTGATAAAGGCCACGATAGAACCATGTAAGAAGGCATTGGCGGATGCCGGTCTGGACAAGAGTCAGATAAACGAGGTTATATTGGTCGGAGGAAGCACCCGTATACCTGCCGTTCAGCAGATAGTTGCCGACTTCTTCGGCAAGACTCCGTCCAAGGGAGTAAACCCTGACGAGGTTGTTGCAGTGGGAGCCGCAATACAGGGAGGTGTCTTGACAGGTGAGGTAAAGGACGTGTTGTTGTTGGATGTCACTCCGTTGTCATTGGGTATAGAGACATTGGGAGGCGTTATGACCAAGTTGATAGAGGCCAATACCACCATCCCTACCAAGAAGTCGCAAATATTCTCCACGGCACAGGACAACCAGCCTTCGGTTGAGATACATGTCTTGCAGGGAGAGAGAACGAGAGCGGCGGACAACAAGACTATAGGCAGGTTCATATTGGACGGTCTGCCACCTGCACAAAGGGGAGTTCCTCAGATAGAGGTTACG
>DXGG01000176.1 GCA_019114015.1 Candidatus Onthomorpha intestinigallinarum
ATAATGAGGGTTATGGTTTTGCGGAGAAAAAAAAGTTGTTTGAAAACTTGGAAAACTTTTTCGGTTTCAAAAGTTTTCTATAATTTTGCCGGCGCATTTGCAGTAAGGAAATAATGGACGCAAAGGAAAAAATATTGCAGAGGGCCTGCAGTTTCTTTTTGGAAACCAATTCATGCAAGGATGTGACAATGGACAAGATTGCATCCTCTTTGGGCATTTCCAAAAAGACTCTGTATGAGCATTTCACGAACAAAAAGACTCTGATTTACGAATGCATAAACCACATTATGAATGATATATTCAGGGAATGTGTGATATGCAAGAACAATTCGGAGAACTCTTTCGATTGTTTTTTCAGGGTGTCCAACATTATCTGGAAGCACATACATTCGGCCAATGCCAACTTTATCAACGACATAAAGAAATATTATCCGGAGATAATAGCTAAAATAACCGAGTCTCATGTGAATTTCGCAAAGCAGAACATATCCAAGTTCATAGATGAGGCCGTATCGGAGGGATTCATTCTTCCTGATATAGACAAGAGGTTTATAGTCAACATGATAGGTCTGAACATGGCTCATGCTTCAAGTAACAAGTATTTAAGGGAGAACTTCTTTTACAGCAAGAAAAAGATAATCTTTCTTCATATTTGCATAATCATAAGGGGAATATCCACCATAAAGGGTATTGAATATATAGACAAATACATTTCAGAGGAATAAAATTAAAAACACGGAAAGAACAAAATGACAAGAAGTTATTCATCAAAAATCAAAGTACTGACATTTGTTGTCGCTTTGTTGTTGTTCGATTATTCGGTCTTGTGTCAGCAAACTGAAGGGGAACAGCTTGAACTGGATTTGAGCACTGCATTGAAAATTGCGCACGACAATAATCCCACAATCAAGATTGCGGCATTGGAGATAAAGAGAGTTGACTACAGCAAGAGGGAAGCCTTGGGCGGTCTGTTGCCGTCCTTGTCGGCGAGCGGACAGTACACCAACAACATAATGAAGCCGGTGATGTTCATGCCAGATGACTTTGCGGCAATGATGGGCGGTCAGAAATATATGGAGATAGGATACAAGAATTCTTACAGTGCAACCGTCAATGCGGCCCTTCCATTGATTAACTTTTCCCTTTGGGAACAGATAAGGGCCAAACAGAACGACATAGACCTGATAATAGAGCAGGCAAGAGCTTCGAGAATAGACATGACCAAGCAGGTGAAGGACGCTTATTTTGCGGTATTGCTTGCAAAGAACAGTCTCAAGGTGCTTGAAACGAGCATAAACAATGCAAAGGAGACTCTACGGACTACGGAGGCTTCCTACGAGCAGGGACTTGTGTCGGAATACGATTTGATAAGGGCTCAGGTTCAGGTGAACAATCTTAACCCTTCGTACATTTCCGCAAAGAACGGTTTGGAGTTGTCCATACTGCAACTGAAGATGATATTGTCCCTTCCTATGGAGCAACCGCTTGAGTTTATGGAAAATCTGGAAGATTTCAATGATGATGTGATGGCCATAAACATTGAGAGTACCAATACGGCCATAGAAAACAATACGGAGTTGAGGCAGTTGGATTTGAACATTATAGGATTGCGGAATTCCTTGCGTATGGTTAATTCGCAGCATCTGCCGTCTCTTTCGGCCTTCGGCCAGTATTCTTATCAGACTCAGGCGGACGATTTTAAGTTCGGAGACTACAATTGGGTGGGAAGTTCGGCGATAGGCCTTCAACTTAACATACCCATATTCAGCGGCCGTACCGTTGTCAATCAGGCAAAGCAGATAAAGGTTTCTCTTCAGGAAATGGAGTTGCAGAAGGAATATGCGGTTGAAGGAATAAACATTCAGGTTCAGTCTGCGATAAACAACATGAAGACGGCAAAGGAACAGTTGTTGGCCAATGAGGATGCCATAAGACAGGCTGAAAGAGGATATGAGATTGCAAAGGTAAGATACAATACCGGTTCGGGTACGATTTTGGAATTGAACGACAGTGAATTGTCCATGACACAGTCAAAACTGAATTATCAGCAGTCGTTGTACAATTTTCTAACAGCACAAACGGCATTGGAAAAAGTGTTGGGTAAGGAATAAAAGAATGAAAGCATAATAAATAACAATACAAAGTATAAAGGATAAGGTATGAAAAGACTAGTTTATTTGGCGGTTTTGTTGCCTGTTTTGGTTGCAGGGTGTTCAAAAAAGGATGCCGGAGATGCCAATGCCAAAACGGATGTTTACAATGTGAAAATAGAAGTGGCTCAACAAAAGGAGATAGACAGAATATATGAATTTTCTTCCACTGTCGATGCTGATGTGAAGAACTATATATCTTCGGCAGGAGGAACGCGTATTGACAAGATAATGGTTGAGGTGGGCGATTATGTGAAGAAAGGACAGCAGCTTGTGAAGATGGAGAACACCCAGTTGTTGACTTCATTGTCGCAGTTGGAGAATCTGAAAGTGGAATTGGACAGAATCAAGGCTCTTTATGCTTCGGGCGGAGCGAGCAAACAGCAGGTCGATCAGATGCAGACCCAATATGATGTGGCCAAAAAAAGTGCGGATAACTTGAAGGACAACATATATCTTACTTCTCCCATAAGCGGAGTTGTGACAATGCGTAATTTCGACAATGGAGACGTTGCCGGAACCCAGCCTATTCTTCAGGTCATGAAGATAAACCCCGTTAAGCTTAAAATAAACATACCTGAAAGTTTTTATACCAAGGTATCCAAGGGCATGAAGGTCACTGCCAAGACGGATATTTTCGGTGATGAGGAGTTTAGTGGACATATTTCGTTGATTTATCCGACGATAGATCCCGCTACGAGGACGTTTACGTGTGAGGTAAGCGTAAACAATCCTAAATCGAAGCTCAAACCCGGAATGTTCGGCAGGGTTGAATTGAATCTGGGTCGTGCAAATACCATATTGGTACCGGACAGGGCGGTAATCAAACAGTCTGGTTCTAATGACAAATATGTGTTTGTGGAGAAGAACGGACAGGTTGAGTACAGGAAGGTAGAGTTGGGCAGACGTTTGGGTGAAAGCATAGAGATATTGGGTGGAATAGATAACGGGGAAAGAATAGTTGTTTCAGGTCATTCTAAACTGATGGACGGCTCAAAGGTAAAGGTTATTAAATAGCAAATTTCAAAAAAAAGCTGCATAGAAGATGAAGTTATACGAAAGCTCGGTAAAGAAACCTATTACAACATCCCTCATATTCGTTGCGATAATCGTATTGGGATTGTTTTCTCTCAGCAGGCTGTCCATAGACTTGATGCCTGAGATAGAGATAAATCAGGCTTATGTCATTGTCACCTATCCCGGTGCAAGTGCCGAGGATGTGGAGAACAATGTGACCAAGGTTATGGAAAGTGCGTTGAGTACGGTCAGTGACTTGAAGGAGTTGACTTCGACATCAAAGGAGAATACGGCCATAATAGGATGTGAATTTGAATGGGGAATAGATATAGATGGTGCGGTCAATGACATGCGGGACAAAATAGAACTGGTAAAGCAGATGTTGCCAGACGGGTGTTCCAATCCAATGATATTGAAGATATCCACGGATATGATGCCTATATCCATCTTCTCGGCCACTGCAAAAGAAAGTACCAATGCTCTTTACAAGATTTTGGATGACGGGGTTGCTAATCCGTTGAATCGTATCAGCGGTGTGGGAGCTGTATCCATTTCAGGTGCTCCTCAAAGGGAAATTATAGTCAATTGCGACCCTACAAAATTGGAGGCCTACAATCTTACGGTAGAGCAGATAGGTTCCATCGTTTCCCAGGAAAACCTAAACACTCCCGGCGGAAGCATAGATGTCGGCTCCGAAACCTATTCTCTTCGTATAGAGGGGGAGTTGGAGGAGAGTGCTCTTTTGAATGATATAGTAGTTGCAAATTACGGGGGGAAGAATATATTTCTTAGGGATATAGCCTATGTCAGTGACACCATACAGGAAAAGGCTCAGGAAAGTTATGTCAACGGTGTAAAAGGTGCAACGATAGTCATACAGAAGCAAACGGGAGCCAATTCTGTCAATGTCATGAACAAGATAAGGGCGGAGTTGCCTAAGATACAGAAAAATCTGCCTAAGGACATACATTTGCAGGAGGTGATGAATACGACGGACAATATAGAAAATTCAATTGCCTCTTTGGTTGAAACGTTTGTGTTGGCTTGTTTGTTCGTCATCATAGTTGTATTGTTCTTTTTGGGAGAATGGCGGGCCACGATAATAATAATGGTAACAATTCCTGTTGCGTTGATATCTTCATTTATTTATCTGTTTATATCAGGCAACACTCTTAACGTAATTTCTCTTTCCGCCATATCCATTGCACTTGGTATGGTTGTGGATGATGCCATAGTTGTTTTGGAAAATGTTACTACGCACGTTGAACGAGGCAGTAAACCGAGGGAAGCGGCCATATATGGAACCAATGAGGTTGCAGTTGCCGTTATTGCAACAACGCTTACGTTACTTGCAGTATTTTTCCCGTTTACCATGATGACCGGCATGGCGGGCATCATGTTCAAGCAGTTGGGATGGATGATTTGTATAATAATGATTGTTTCCACTGCATCAGCCTTGTCATTGACACCTATGATGTGTTCAATCATGCTTAAAAGGGAAAAGGACAAAAAGCACAATAAGTTGTTCTTGACGGTTTATCAACCCATAAGGATTTTCTTGGACAAGTTGGATAATGCCTATGAGAGACTGTTGACATGGGCTGTGAGACATAAGACCGTTACCATAATCATAGCGGTTGTAATGTTCGGTCTTTCAGTATTTGGCATGACCCGTTTGGGCAGTGAGTTCATCCCTGCATCGGATAACGGACAAATAACGGGAAGTATGGAGTTGCCTTCAGGTGCAAATGTTGAACGTTCCAAGGAAATAGCTGCAAGGCTTGGTGAAAAAATAAAAAAGATTCCTGAAATCAGAACATATACTTATACGGTAGGTACTCCGTCCGAGGATGATGACAACTCTTTTGCCATGATGAACACTTCAGGAAGTAATTATATAAGTTTCAGAATCAGACTTTATGATTACAAGGATAGAGACAAGAGCATGTTTGAAGTGGCGGAAGAATTGAGAAAGGAAATAGATACATACACCGAAGTGAAGAAATTCTCCGTAACGGCGGGAGGAGAAGGTGGCATGACATCTGGAAGCACCATCGATCTTGAAATATATGGACATGATTTTGAAACTACAGGAAGAATTGCCGATTCAGTAAAAGTGGCTATGGAAAAGATTCCAGGATTAAAGGACGTGATTATTGACAGGGAGGATTATAAACCTCAATTCCAAGTTGATTTCGACAGGGAAAAGTTGGCGTTGAATGGCTTGTCGGTAGGGGCGGCTTCTTCCTACATAAGAAACAGAATAAACGGATTGACAGCTTCTGTGTTCAGAGAAGACGGAGAGGAATATAAAATAAAGATAAGATACGACAGGGCACATCGTCAGTCCGTTGAAGATATAGAGAATATCTTGATATACAATTCGGCAGGTAAGGCTGTGAGAGTGTCCGAAGTTGCAAATGTCGTGGAAAGCATGGAACCGCCTTCAATAGAAAGACAGGACAGGGAAAGGATTGTAAAGGTTACGGCAAAACTGTATGGAACTACGCTTGATGTTGCTTCTGCAAAAATACAGGAAGCCATAGACAGATTGGATATTCCTACGGAAATAGGAACTAAGATAGGAGGTTCGATAGAAGACCAGCAGGATACATTCTCGGATTTGATATTGCTTTTGATTCTTATATTGATGTTGGTTTATATTGTAATGGCTGCTCAGTTTGAGTCTTTACGCTATCCTTTTATCATAATGTTTTCAGTTCCGTTTGCATTCGTCGGGCTTGTTCTGTCATTGGTCATAACAAATGAGACCGTAAACCTTATGAGTATGATAGGAGCTGTCATGCTTGTCGGTATAGTTGTGAAGAACGGTATAGTGCTTGTCGATTACATAAACCTTAACAGGGAAAGGGGAATGAGTATTTCCCAATCCGTAATCTCAGGAGGCAAGTCAAGGTTAAGGCCGGTACTTATGACCTCTGCCACTACCGTTTTGGGAATGGTTCCAATGGCAATGGGAATAGGAGAAGGCAGTGAGCTTTGGCAGCCTATGGGTATCGCAATTGTGGGAGGTCTGACCGTCTCTACCTTGGTAACATTGGTTATTATCCCTGTAATGTATTGTGTATTCGCTTCAAGGGAAGTTGTAAAGTACAGAAACAAACATTCATTGAAATTAAATAGAAGAACAGTATAAAATGAAAGCAGCATTTATTGCATACAATCAGGCTCATGTTGAAGAAATAGAAGCAATACTTCGTCAACTGTCAATAAGAGGTTTTACCCGTTGGCAGGATATTCAGGGCAGAGGAACAAAGACCGGTGAACCTCATTTGGGAACTCACGCGTGGCCTGCCAAAAACATGGCGACATTGTGTATTGTTGATGACTACATAGCTCCGATACTGAAAAAAAGAATACAAGCCCTGGACAACGATGCTCCGGAACAAGGACTTAGAGTTTTCTTTTGGGAAATAATAGATGTTTAATCATACAAGGGAGTCAAGGATTGCAGCGGCGGTCTTTGACTCCTATTTATCGCAATATGTAATTAACAATATCTTCTATTTTGCTTACGGGAACAATTTCCATATTGTAGCGGGACAAATCGCCTCTTTTTAAGTTGTACTTTGATACGTATATTCTCTCAAAGCCCAACTTGTCTGCTTCGGCAATGCGTTGCTCTATTTTTATCACAGGTCTTAACTCCCCGCTCAACCCTACTTCTGCCGCAAAGCAATGACGCGGATTTACAGTCACATCCTCTCCAGATGATATAAGGCTTACGATGACCGATAAATCAATTGCGGGATCGGATACCTTGATTCCTCCCGCTATGTTCAGAAATACATCCTTGTTGCTTATTTTTATCCCTGCTCTTTTTTCCAATACGGCCAATAGCATGCTCAACCTTCTCAAGTCAAAGCCGGTAGAGCTCTTTTGGGCGGAAGGATAATAGGAGGTTGCAACCAAAGCCTGAGTTTCTATAAACATCGGACGCGAACCTTCCATGGTTGCAGCAACCGACGTTCCTGAAAGCATTTGATCCCTGCCCGACAATAGTATTTCGGAAGGATTGCTTACCTGCCTCAATCCGTAGGACTGCATTTCGTATATGCCCATTTCATGCGTTGAACCAAAACGGTTCTTTATTGAACGCAGAATTCTGTATCCGTAATTTCTGTCCCCTTCGAACTGAAGTACGGTGTCAACCATGTGTTCCAATATTTTGGGACCTGCAATACTGCCGTCCTTTGTTATGTGTCCTACTATTATTATCGGTATTCCGCTCTGTTTGGCATAGACACTAAACAAGGATGCGCTTTCCCTTATTTGTGATATGCTGCCAGCCGATGATTCTATTTCACATGTCGTCATGGTCTGAATGGAATCGACTATGATGATTTGAGGGTCAACTTCCCTTGCTTTGTCTATTATGTTTTCAACATTCGTTTCAATCAATACATAGCAATTGCCGTTATTGACATTTATTCTTTCAGAACGCATCTTTATCTGTTGGGCACTCTCTTCACCGCTTACGTACAGCACTCTTTTGTCATTGCAGTTCAGAGCGGTCTGCAACAGCAACGTGCTTTTCCCTATGCCGGGTTCGCCACCAATAAGCACCACCGAGCCGAGAACAAGTCCGCCTCCAAGCACTCTGTTCAACTCCTCGTCCTTCGTATCTATTCTTTGTTCCTTGTCATCCGGTATCTGACTCATCAGAATAATGGGAGAGGCGGAAGAAGACACATTTTTTGTCATGCGCGACTTTTCCCTGTGCAGCACCTCCTGCTCATAACTGTTCCATGCCCCGCATTGAGGACAACGTCCTATCCATACGGCAGACCTGGCTCCGCATTCCCTGCAAAAAAAAGCCGTTCTGTCCTTTGCCATCCTTAACTTGGCTTTACACTTATCTTGTATTTCATCTCTTTTTTATGAGAGAATTTTTTCTGGTCCATCAGGTAATCCTTGTGATAAGGACCTATCGGCATGTCGGAAAAAACATATCTCTGCATCTGTTGACAAATGCCTATGAAATTGTTTATCTTCTCGTTTTCTATCAAGCCGTTTTTGCTTTTTGTTTTGGCAGGCGATTGTGAATCGAAATTGAAGTCGGCATGACGAGAAAAAAGAACCTCCCCGGTTTTGGTGGAAACCATATCATATTGCGCATTCATGTTCACATTTGTTGACCACCACTCTTTCTTTACCGAATAAATAGTGACATACAACACGGCATCTACTCCGTAGCTCTCAAGGTATTTCCTGCTGTCCTCCTGCTTGCAATAACGTGAATTGAAAGCGGTGTCCGCCGCAAATTCCGAAAGCATGAGCAAAGACGGAAGGACATAATAACCCTTTAAGGACAACTCCTGACAAATACTGACATAAAACATCTGGTTCGCGTTCGTGTCCTTGCTCCTGTTCCAAGGATACATGACCATTACGGATTTGGGCTTCTCCTTGTACATCAAAGGATAGCTGATATTCCTTTCGACCTTTTCAGGAAAAATCTTTCGCCATGTTTTTTTCACAAAGGCCAGTTTGCCTTCTTTTTTGCCTTCATGTTTTTTCTCGAGTTCCTTTATGTATTTCTCCTGTTCCTTTTTGCTCATTACACTCACAACACTGTCTTCACCCTGCAGCAAATCCTCTATTTGGGCAAACCCTCCGAAAGAAAACAATGTCAACAGTATACAAATAACCACGCTCTTTTTCATAATCCGATTTTTTGCATGAATGACTTGATGTAAACCTTGCTTTCGGGATATGTCAGACACTCTTTCTCGAAATAAAGCTTTGCATCCTCTTTTCTGTCCTGCAAAAAAAGAAGATAGGCATAGTCCGCATAAGCTCCCGGAGGCGGAATCTGATTCTCCCCGTTTGGTTTCTCGACGATAGGTTCATAAATCTTCATCAACTTTTTTATGTCTTTACTTTCCATGTTCTGTCCCTGCTTTGCATACGTAAAGACTATGTCATCGCAGTCATAATACGAATAAAGCATTTTGGTACATGAAGACATCAGAATCGAAAATAATGCGACAAACAACAAACGTTTCATATCATTGTTTTTCATATTCCTCACCGCTTCTTTGTTTCTGCGTTCAAAATTACTTGTTTTTACACTAATAACCAAATTTTTATTTGAACACATCCACTGCACGACTGAATATTCCGTGAATATAGGCTATGCAAAGACCGTAATTGCTTACCGGTATGTTGTTTTCCAGAGCGGGCAACAGTCTTGAACGAATCTGTTTTGCGGTTGCAACGCATCCGCCGCATTGTATTACCATGGCATATTCTGTCAGAGGCGTTTTTATACGGTCCAATCCGCTGACGGCTTCAAAACTCAGGTCCCTGCCTGTATATTTCCTTATCCAGTTCGGCAGTTTCACCCTGCCTATATCTTCGCATGTGGGTTGGTGAGTACAGCTTTCCAGCATCAATACCTTGTCTCCGTCTTTCAGTTTGTCAAGATAGGGCGTGCCTTTCAGATAAGCCTCGAAGTTGCCTTTCAGTCTGGCGAGCAGAACCGAAAAACTTGTCAGGGGAATATCCGCAGGAATTGTACGGTTAACGAAATCGAACACCTGAGAGTCCGTAATGACCAAATCGGGCTTTATACCCTTGTCCTTCAAGACATATTCCAACTCCGTTTCCTTCACCGTGCAACATACGCAGTCCCTGTCCAGAACCTCTCTTGTCATCTGCACCTGCGGCAGTATCATTCTGCCTTTGGGGGCCGAGGAATCTATGGGTGTGACAAGCAAAACGACATCTCCCTTTTTGACTATGTCTTCCAATAAT
>DXGG01000177.1 GCA_019114015.1 Candidatus Onthomorpha intestinigallinarum
ATCACAGGGTCTATGTCGAAATAGTCCGCAATCCCCTTGCATACCCCGTCAAGCACCTCGCCTTCCTTCGCCTTGTACAATTTCCTGCTCATATTCAATCGGTTGATTTGTCATTACACACTGCGAAGATACAACATTCCTGCGTGCCGCAACGGATTCTGAAAAGAAAAAAATGTCTTCTGAATCCGTTCTTTTCTTTTCAGAAAAGATTTTCACCGAATCAGATTCCATAAAAACCGAGTCAGCTTTCGCCTGAGCAAAAAATGTTTTTTCTCAAAAAAAAATTTGCTTTCCGCTTGCGGATTCAAAAAAATGTTATACTTTTGCAGTGTTCTATTACACTAATACACTAAAACAATAGGATTATGATAGAAATTGAGAATCTGAATTTCGGTTACAGGAAAAACAGAATGGTGTTGCAGGATGTCAATCTGCATTTGGGCAAGGGTCTGATTCACGGTCTGTTGGGCAAGAACGGCGTAGGCAAGACAACCTTGTTGAGGTTGATTGCTGGGCTGTCCTTTCCGGATGGCGGGTCGGTCAGAATCGGTCGGTTCACGCCCACGGACAGGAAGGTGGCTTTTTTGTCCGACATGTTCTTTCTGCCCGAGGAGTTCCCGGAGATAAGGTTGAGGATAGACAGGTATGCGAAAATAAACTCGGTGTTTTATCCCGCCTTTTCAAATGAAGACTTCAGGACTTACCTCAGGGAGTTTGAGATAGACGATATCAAACAGCGCATGGACAAGTTGTCCTACGGCACGAGGAAAAAGGTGTTGATAGCCTTCGGACTGGCGTGTCATTGTTCCCTGATGCTGTTGGACGAGCCCACAAACGGCCTCGACATACCCTCCAAGACGCAGTTCCGCAGGGTTATGCTCAAGGCGGTGGACGAGAACAGCTGTGTTGTAATATCCACCCACCAGGTCAGGGATCTGCACAACCTGATAGATTCCATCGTTATACTCGACCATAACAACATATTGCTCAATGCCGACAGCAGGACGATAACCGACAGGCTTTATTTCGGTCTTGGCGACGGTTCGGAACAGGAGGGCGATGTGCTGTATTCGGAACAGGGCCTCGAAGGGCAGTATGTGGTAAGGGTGAACAGAGATCATCAGGAGAGCAACCTGGACATAGAATTGCTGTTCAACGCTGCGCTCACCGACAGGCAAAGGATAATGGAATTGTTTCCAAAAGATAAAAACACGGTGATATGATAATAAAGACACAGAATGCCATCTTTCAGCAGCTGGCCTTGAAGTTGTGCGACGACATACTTGAGGGCAGGTATGAGACCAACGCCCGCATACCTTCTGTCAGGGATCTGGCGGCCGATTGCGAGGTAAATCCCAACACCGTGGTCAAGTCGTACGAGTGGCTTGCAGGCAACGGAATAATATACAACAAACGCGGTCTTGGGTACTTTGTCAGCGAGGATGCGGTCGAAAGGATTGTGGACTTGAGAAAGAAACAGTTTCTGGAATCTTATCTTCCGATACTGTTCAGGGCAATGTCTCAGCTGAAGATAAGCATGGAACAGATAACGGAATTGTACAAAGAATATAATGAACGACAAAAATAGTTTTGAGATATGGAATTTGATTTTAAAAGATTCGGTAACCTGCTCGTGCATCAGTGGGTTACACGCAGAAAAGAACTGATATGGTTTGCCCTTGTATTGTTTTTCATCTCGTTTCTTGGTGAAAAGATATTTATGGGACCTGCAATAATACGACTGATTATTGGTTTTGTGTCCGGCGTTGTGGTGGCTCATTACTCCTTTCATGCCTACAAGACAAGGGCGGACAGATGCGCTTCGTTGTTGCTTCCCTGTTCTACGATAGAGAAGTACCTTGCGGAGTTTCTGTTCGTATTTGTGTTATTCCAGGTGACCATATTCCTTCCTGTCATTGCAGGTGCGTCCCTTAAGATAGCTTTTTTCGAGAATTCATTTGCAGAAATCTTCAACGATGAAATGGACAGAATATTTAAGGAGTATGACGTGCTGTTTGCTTCCTGGTTCGGAGTGCTTTCCACGGTTGGTTCTTACCTGTTCTGTTTTCTTTTCTCTTTGGTGTTCAGACGTTATTCGGCCCTTAAGATTTACGGTTCCTTGACGGGAATAGCAATGTTATTGGTTCTCGGCTTTGCCAAATTCATCGCAAACTATATGGACACCAATCAGTATTTGAACGACCCGGCATACGGCAGGGACTTCATATTTGCAAAGCTTGGTTTTCTGACGGACTTCACCTATGTGGTTCTGGTGATACTGTCGGTGTTCTTATTGGTCATAACCTACTTCAGGTTGAAGGAGGAAAGGGTTTAACGTTAAAAAATGAATGGACATGAAGATTAGAAAGACGACAAAGATAATGATTGTTTTCGTTTTGGTTCTGGCGGTTGGCTACGCGCTTGCGTGGTATGTCTCCGAGCATGTCGGGGAATCCGCTTTCGAAAAGGCGAAAAAGGCGGGTCACAGCCTTGTGGATGAAGAAGATGTTATTAATCTGTTTAATTATTCGTATGATGAAGATGTATATGTTGAGGAATCTGATAGTGTTGCTGTTGTTGACGGGGATAGTGTCATTGTACGGGCAGAATAGACTGGTTTTGCAGGGTAATGTGATAGACGGGCAGAGTGGAGAGGCCGTTGAGTTCTGCAATGTGACCGTTGTGAGTCTAAAGGACAGCGTGAGCCTCATTGCGGGTACCCTGACAGATGAAAAGGGTTTCTTTATGCTTCAGACGCATGAGCGTGAGCCTTTCCTGTTCAGGGTAAGCTTCATAGGCTATCAGAACATAGAGATGAGAATAAACCCTATGGATTTTCTCTCCAAGGGCAAGGATACCGTTTATCTTAAGGATCTGCGCTTCATGCTTTCGTCCGAAAGCCTCGAGGCGGTGGAGATAGTGAGCAAGAT